>PXRR01000008.1:51163-52307 GCA_003021975.1 Halobacteriales archaeon QS_5_70_17
GACCGGGTCGGCCGGGCGGTGGTGCCGGCGCCGAGCGACAGCGGCGGCTCCGTGACCAGTTCGAGGTGGTACCGGCGGGCGACCGTCGCCAGCACCAGCCGCGCTTCCAGGCTGGCGAACCGGTCGCCCACGCACCGCCGCGGCCCCGCCGAGAAGGGGAAGTACGCCAGGTTCGGGAGGTCGCGTTGGAACGACTCCGTCCACCGCCCGGAGCGGAACGCGAGCGGGTTCTCGTAGAATCGCGGGGCCCGGTGGACCGACTACTGGCTCGCGGTGACCGTCGCGCCCCCGGGGAGCCGGTAGCCGCCCAGCACGCCGGGTTCGATCGTCTCCCTGAGGAGCGCGTACACCGGCGGGTAGAGCCGCATCGACTCCCGGATCACCCGATCGGTGTAGGGCAACTTCGGGATGTCGGCCACTCCGGGCGGTCCGTCGAACCCGTCGAGTTCCTCCTGTAGGGTCGCCTCGACGCCGGGGTACCGCCCGAGCAGGTGCCAGGTGAACGTCAGCGCCAGCGTGGTCATCTCGTGGCCCGCCAGCAGGAGCGTCATCGCCTCGTCGCGCACCGCCTCGTCGCTCATCGTCTCTCCCGCCTCGTCTTCCGCCCGCAGGAGCATCGAGACCGCGTCGTCGCCGCCCTCGTCGCGGCGCGCCTCGATGATGTCGGCGACGACCCCGTCGAGGGTTTCGACCGCCCGCCCGTACCGGCGGTTCAGCGGCGTCGGCACCCAGCGGGGCAGGTAGTCGTGGAGGACGCTCTCCGAGCGGGCCATCACGGCGTCCATGGCGGGGCCGACGTCGGCGGCGGTCCTCCGGAGGTCGACGTCGAACAGCGCGTCCGCGACGATCTCGAGGGTCAGCGCCATCATCTCGCCGTGGACGTCCACGACGTCGCCGTCCTCCCAGTCCGCGATGGCGCGCTCGGTGTACTCGACCATCGTCCCGGCGTACTCGGCGACGCGGTCGGGGTGGAAGGCCGGCTCGACGCGGTGGCGCTGGGTCCGCCAGCGCTCGCCCTCGCTGGCGAGCAGGCCGCCGCCGGTCACCGGCCCGAGCAGCCGCTGGAGGAGCTCTCCCTCCCGGTAGTTGTCGTTGTTTCCCACGAGCACGCGCTCGATGTCGGCGGGGTCGTTCAGCTGGTAGA
>PXRR01000008.1:52484-112234 GCA_003021975.1 Halobacteriales archaeon QS_5_70_17
CGGCGGCCGCCCGGTCGACGGCGGTCGAACCTGGGGCGGCCGCCGCCTGCTCGGCGACGGCAAGACCTGGCGGGGTACCGCCGCCGGCGTCATCGCGGGGACGCTGCTGGCGGGTCTGCTGAACCGCCTCGCCGCCCGGTTCGAGGGCCGGATCGGCCGGTCGCTGCCCCGCTTCTCCGCGCGGGCGGCGGTCGCGCTGGCCGCGGGCGCGATGGCCGGCGACGTCGCCGCCTCCTTCCTCAAGCGGCGCTCCGGCCGGTCGCGCGGCGCGATGGTCCCCGGGCTGGACCAGCTAGACTTCGTCGCCGGCGCGTTCGCGCTCGCGCGGCTGCTCGCGCCCGACTGGTTCCACGAGACGTTCACCCGGCCCGCGGTCGCGGCCGTCCTCGTCGCGACCCCGCTGTTGCACGTCGCCACCAACGGCGTCGCCTACCTGCTCGGACTGAAGGAAGAACCCTGGTGACCGGGAGCGGGAGTCGAGGCGAACCCTTTTGACCGAAGGCGGAACCAGCGCCCCCGCGCGCTGACGAGCCGACGCGGGACGGTCCGCCGGGCGAGCGGTCGAGCCCGGACCGCGGGCGCTGGCCCCGCGAGCGCGACGGCCCCGTCTCGCGAGCGCGCGCCGGCCGTTGCCCGTCCGTCAGTCCAGCCGCTCGAGCACCGCCTCGGCGTCGTAGGCGAGCGACAGCTCCCGGGACCGCCCCCGGCCGTCGACGCTGGTGTAGGTGGCCTCGATCAGCCCCAGGCGGTCGAGCTTGTTGATCAGCTCCGAGTAGCGGGTGTACCCCAGCCCGGTCTCCGCCTCGAAGGCCTCGTAGACGTCGCCGGCGCGCTCGCCGTCGTGCTCGGCGATGACGCGCACCAGCGCCACCTCCGAGTCCGACAGCTCCTGGAGGTGCCGCGAGAGGTGGACGTACTTCGACTTGTCGTAGGCGGTCTCGACGTCCTCGAGTTCGACCGTCGGCGAGGCGCGCATCTCGGCGTTCAGCCCCGCCCGCCGCAGGAGGTCGATCCCCACCCGGAGGTCGCCGCCGGTGTCGGCGGTGAGTTCGGCGACCCGGTCGATCACAGACGGCCCGGCGGCATCGGTCCGGAACCCCCGGTCGACCCGCTCCTGGAGGATGTCGGCGATCTCCGGCTCGTCGTACTTCGGGAAGTAGACCTCCTCGGGGCGGAACACCGACTGGACCCGCGTGTCGAGTTCCTCGACGATGTCGAGGTCCAGGTCAGAGGAGATCAGGATGACGCCGATCTTCGCGCCGGAGTGGGCCTCGTGGGCGCGCAACAGCGAGTACAGCGTGTCGGAGGCCTCCCCCTCGTAGAACAGGTAGTTGACGTCGTCCAGCGCCACCACGAGCACCTCGTCGTCCTCGACGAGCTGGTCGGTGATCTGCCCGAACAGCTTCTTGAAGGAGATACCGCTGGTCGGCGGCTCGTACTCGAACATCTCCTCGAACAGGCGGGAGAACACCGCGTAGCGCGTCGAGTCCACCTGGCAGTTCACGTGCGCGACGTTCACGTCCGAGACGGTTCGGAGTTCGTCGAACAGCTTCTGGACCGCCGTCGTCTTCCCGGTCCCGGGGGGACCGCGGGCCATCACGTTCAGCGGGCGCGACCCCCGGACCGCCGGCCGCAGCGCGTACTGGAGCCCCTGCATCTGCTCGTCGCGGTGGCGGAACGTCTCGGGGAGGTAGTCGATCTCGAAGACGTGCTCGTCGCGGAACACGGACTCGTCCCACGACAGCATCTCGTCGTCGGCCATCACTTTCACCTCGCTACCCCGGACACATAAGCGTTCGGCGTGCGAGGGGCTGATGGACCGCTGGACGGTAGATTCCGGGATGTCGAACCGCACCACGAAATCCGCGTACGGCCGCGGCGCCGGGGTCCCGGGCGTCGTCTCGGACTCCCGACCGCTCGGTCGCTCACGGCGACTCGCGGTCGCCGTCGGCCGTCCCGGGGCGGTTCCGGTCCGCCTCGCTCCCCTCGAACTTCCCGAGCAGGCGGTCGTAGAACGAGCCGTCGGACCCGGGCTCGTCGGCGAGTTTCTCGACGATGAGCTCCGGCGTCGAGCGCGCCAGCCGGCCCTTCACCGGCGAGCGGTTCACGCGGAGTTCGCCGTCGACCAGCCCGACGGCCTCGATGCCGTCGACCTGCACGTCGAAGCCGGCCGCGTCGCTGATCTCCCCCGCGAGGTGGGAGACGAAGACGGCGGTCGCCCCCTGTTCGTGGAGGGCCTCGAGGATCCCGGCGATGATCCGGGCGCTCGCGCCCGGTTCCGTGATGCTCTCCAGTTCGTCGACGAGCACCAGCCGGTTCCCTGATCCCGTCACGAGGTCGCCGAACTCCTGGAGCGTGGCCTCGAAGGCCCCCGCGTCGAGGGTGCCCTGGCTCTTGGCCTGGTAGTGGAGCGCGTCGAACCGCTCCAGGCGGACGCGCTCGGCCGGCACGGGCAGCCCCATCTGGGCGAGCACCGCGATCACCCCGACGAGGTCGATAGTGGAGGTCTTCCCGCCGGAGTTGACCCCGGAGAGCACTGCGACCCCTTCGACGCGGTAGTCGACCGGTTCGACGGCCTCGAAGGTGACGTCCAGCAGCGGCGACCGGCCGCCCTCGATCTCGACGCCGCTGCCGCCGAACTCCGGGAGCGTGCACTCGAAGTCCCGGGCGAACCGCGCGACCGCCAGTTCGACGTCGAGTTCCAGCGCGGCGTCGACGAGGTCCTCGGTCGGCCCGCGGAGCGCCGCGAGATCGGCCGCGAGGTCGGCTTTCAGCGCGGCCGCGCGGCGGTCCCGGGCGGCGGCGAGTTCCGTCCGCAGCCGGTTGACCGCCTCCTCCTCGCGCTCGACCGGGAAGGTCGGCTCCTCGGCGAACACCGGCTCCGCGAGGTCGGCGCGGCCTTCCAGGTCCAGCGCGTCGACGAGGTGCGCTCGGGCGGCCTCGATGGCGTCCTCGAACTCCCCGGAGAGCTCGCGGTCGAGCAGCGTGTCCACCCGCGCGCCCTGCTCGACCAGCGACAGGAGGTCCGACCCCTCGATGGTGACGTCGCGCTGCTGAATCGCCTCGCGCAGGCGGTCGTTGGCGACGCTCTCGGCGGTCGAGGCCGCCGCGTCGAGGTCGTCGACGGCGGTCCCCAGCCGCCGGAGCTCCTCGTCGCCCTTGACGGTCCCGTCCTCGGTCAACCGGTCGAGACCGTCCCGGAGGGCGTCCAGGTCGCAGGGCGGGTCGAGGTCGGCGGCCTCGTGGACCGCCGCCGCGGCGAGCAGCCGCTCGCGGTTCGCGGCGAAGAACCCCAGCAGGCGCTCGGGCAGCACCTCGTCGATCCGGTTCTCGGCGTCGGGGATCACCCGGACATCGCCCTCGATGTCCAGTCCGGCGAAGGCCTCGTCGAGCGCGATCACCGTCGCGTACCCGCGGGCGAGTTCCGCCAGGTCGCGGGCCCCGTCGACGAGTTCGACGCTCACCTCCGGGAAGGTCGCCTCCGCGCTCGCGTAGGTCTCGGCGTCCGCCGTCGCGAGACAGCGGTCGCGCACCCGCAGGTCGTCCGGCGCCGCGAGCGGTTCGACGCCGTCGAGGGCGTCGCGCACCGCCGGGTCGGGGTCGCGGTCGGTCGCCCGCTCCACGAACGCCCGGACCTCTTCGATCCGGGAGGCGCTGGCGCTTGGATACAGCGTCTCCAGGCGCTTCTCGCCGTACCCGGTGACCGCCCGGTCCTGGAGCAGGGATAGCGCCGCGCGGTAGAGTTCGCGGGCGCGGTCGGTCCGGAGGAACTCGCCGTCGTCGTCGTGGCGGCGCCGGATCGCGCCCCGGGCGATCCGGGCGGCCCGCGCCTCGGAGATCCCCGGCGCCCGCGCGAGCGCCGCCACGTCGCCCGCCCGCAGCGCGCCTTCCGGATCCTCGAGGCGGGCCAGGCGCTCAGCCGTCTTCGCGCCCCCCCCCGGGATGGACTCGAGGTCCATACGCCGCCCGTAACCGGCCGGCGAGAAAACACCACCGCTTTGCGAAGCGTGGTACCGGACCGCACGGTACGGTCCGCGTCGTCGGCGGTGCGCCCGCCGGCCGCCGTCAGCGATCCTCGCCGTCGCTGCCCGCGCCTGGGACGTACTCCTTCGCGCGCTCGCTCAGCCAGTCCCAGCCGCTGCGGTCGCGCACGTCGTCGATCAGGTCGTTGACGGTCGCGTCCTCCCCCAGCTGGCGCTCGTTGGCCCGGCCGGGTCGCACGCCGTCGTCGACGCGGGCCTCGAACGCCGAGTGGGCGTTCTCGTCGTAGTAGATGGGGGAGCCGCGGGCCTCGACACCGATCAGGTCGCCGCCCTCGTGCTCCTCCGGGAACGTCGGGTCCTCGTTGCGGTCGGCACTCTCGGGTCCGGACATGCATCGATGTGAGACCCGAAGGCGTGTTATCATTGTGCTTGCCTGCGGTCGGTCGCCGTTTCGGTCGCGGGCCCGGGCCGCGTGACGCGGGGCTTTTGCCCGCGGACGACGATCCCACGATATGGTCGCCGACAAACTCGACGCCGCGCGGTCGGCGCTGGCCGAGCGCGACGGCGTCCTCGTCGCGTTCTCCGGCGGCGTCGACTCCAGCGTCGTCGCCGCGCTGGCCCACGACGCGCTGGGCGACGACGCAGTCGCCTGCACCGCCCGCAGCGAGACGCTGCCGGACGCCGAACTCGAGGACGCTCGCCGCGTCGCCGAGGAGATCGGCATCCGCCACGAGACGGTCACGTTCTCGGAACTCGACGACCCCGACTTCGTAAAAAACGACGGCGACCGCTGCTATCACTGCCGGACGATGCGCCTCTCGAAGATGTACGAACGCGCGGAGGCGCTGGGTATCGGAACGGTCTGTGACGGCACCAACGCCTCCGATCCCGGCGAGGGCCACCGGCCCGGCCTGCGCGCGGTCGAGGAACTGGAGGTGTTCTCGCCGCTGCTGGCCCACGGGATCGCGAAAGGGGAGGTCCGGGAGGCCGCCCGGGAGTACGGCCTCTCGGTCGCCGACAAGCCCTCGATGGCGTGTCTCTCCTCGCGGATCCCCACGGGCCTGGAGGTGACCGAGGAGCGCCTCGGCCGCGTCGAGCGCGCCGAGACGCTGCTCCGACAGTGGGGGTTCGAGCAGTTCCGGGTGCGCGACCACGACGGCCTCGCGCGCATCGAGGTCGGTCCCGACGAACTGGGGCGCGCCCTCGACCCCGATTTCGCCGCGGCCGCCGAGGAGCACCTCCGGGACATCGGCTTCGAGCACGTCACGCTCGACCTGGGTGGGTACGCGACCGGGAGCGTCAGTCCCGAGGGCGCGGAGGCCGACGGCTCGGACGATACCACCGACGGCGCGGAGACGACGGCGGTCTTCGACGCCGACTACCCCTCCTGACCGCCCAGTTCCGTTCGCGTCTCCACGACCTCCCCCTCGACTCCGGTCGAGCGGCGCCCGGAGAACTCGTGCGTGCGGGTGCCGACGCGCTCGTAGCCGCGGCGCTCGTAGAACGGGACGGCGCCGAGCGACGACGAGAGGCGAAGCCGCCGGCGGCCCCGCTCCCGGGCCGCCCGCTCCAGGTCGGCGAGGAGCGCCGTCCCGACTCCCTCCCGGGCGACCGAGGGACGGACGTAGACGGCGGTCACCTCGGCGTCGGCGTCGGCGCCCGCCGTCGGTTCGCCGTCGGGCCGCGGATCGAGGCGCACCGAGCCGAACCCGACGACCGCGCCGTCGCGCTCCGCGACGGCGACGTACGCGTCCCCGTCCGCGATGGTCGCCGCGTAGTCGGCCGACCCGCAGCCGCCGGCCCACGCCTCGACCTGCTCCGGGTCGTCCGCCGCCGGCCCGAGTCCCTCGATGGACGCCCGGTGGACCCGCCGTACGGTCGGCATAGTCCGTGCGGTCGACCAGCGAACGGTGGGAGGCCAGAGGCGACCGGCGCTACCGCCAGGGGGTGGCGTTCTCCCGGACGACCTCGCTGCCGCCCCCGATCCGGAATTCGTTGACCGCACAGTTGTCCTGCTCGTGTTCGGTCAGCGTCTCCCCGAGGTCGAGCCCCTTTGCGTGGCCGAGCGCGAGGTAGATGGGGCCGCCGTGGGTCACGACCACCGTCGTCCCCGGGCGGTCGGCGACTGCGCGCCACCCCTCGACGACCCGCCCGCGGACGGCCGCGAAGCTCTCGCCGCTGTCGGGCGCCTCGTCGACGGCCGCGGCCGCCGCCTCCTCGGCGGCGAACTCCGGGAAGCGGTCGAGCAGGTCCTCGTACTCCAGCCCCTGGTAGACGCCGATGTCGCGCTCGCGCCAGCGCTCGGAGCGCTCGACCGGCGCGTCGACCGCGGCGGCGACGCGGTCGGTCGTCTGTCTCGCCCGCAGGAGGTCGGAGGTGACGACCCGGTCGACGTCGTAGGCGTCGGCGACGCACTCCGCGGCCGCCGCGGCCTGCTCGCGGCCCCGCTCGTTGAGCGGGACCGGCGCCCACCCCTGGATGCGCCCTGCCCGGTTCCAGTCGGTCTCGCCGTGACGCAGGAGTACGACCGTGCTCATCTACCGGTCGGCTACGGAGGGGGGCGGGATGTGCTTTCCTCCGTGCGCGAGCGGCGGCCGCGCCGACCGGGACCGAGGCCGGGACCGGGACCGAGTGGGGGTGCCGGCTATCGGTCGGTCCACCGCAACAGCAGTAGCGTCGCCTCGAACAGTCCGACCATCGTCAGCGCCACGATGATCGGCGCCATCCCCGTCGGGTCCGGGCTGAACAGCAGGGCGACGCCCAGGAACCCGCCCCAGAAGTACAGCCGGCGGTCGACCAGCCACCGGCGGGTCGTCAGCCCCATCATCACCGCCAGCATGATCAGCAGGGGGATCTGGAAGACGGCGGCGAAAAAGCCCATCATCAGCAGCATGAGGCCGAACGTGTCGGTCAGCCCGAACGCGATCCCGGCCGCCTCGACCGTGTAGCTGACGAAGTAGGTGAACAGCGCCGGCAGGACGAGGTAGAACGCGAACGCCACTCCGATGAACGCGAGTACGAGGCTGGTCGGTACGGCCGCGAGGTAGTAGCGGCGCTCGTGCTGGTAGAGCCCCGGGCGCATGAAGAGATACGTCTCGTAGACGAACACCGGCAGGGCGGCGACGAAGCCGACCAGCGTCGCGACCTTCAGCCGCGCGAGCACCAGCGCCAGCGGCCGGTAGATCCGCGGTTCCGTCGGGACGTCCTGGACGCTGCCGAGGATCGAGTACCAGATGAAGTTGATCATGTCGACCGAGAACGGCAGCGCGAGCACGCTCACGATCGACATCGCGAGGATGACCACCCCCAGTCGGCTGACCATCTCCTCGATGTGGTCCGCCAGGGGCATCTCCTCGTCCGAGGCCGGTCCCTTGAGGGGTTCGTCGGTGGTGTCGACGAAGCCGTCCTCGTAAGCGGGGGTCTCCGACGACGCCGAGGGGACGGCCGCCCCGCCGTCGGACTGGACGGCGTCCTCGTCCGCGTCCGCGTCGGTCTCGGCCCCGCCGAAGTCGATTTCAGGGTCGGAATCGGGGTCCCGCTCGTCGGCCCACTCGATGTCGGCGTCGGAGTCCGCGCCGACGTCGCTGCCCTCCGGATCCGGATCGTCGGTCCCGGGTCCGGTTTCGTTCACCCGGGTGACGCTGCTCCCGGAGCCATCGCCGTCGCCGGCGTCCGGATCGGCCGAGCGGTCGGGGTCGTCGGGGAACTCCGCCTCCCGACGCTCGCCGTACCGCTCGTCGGAGGGGAGAGCCCTCTCGTCGATACCGTCCTCGTCTCCGTCCTCGCCCTCGTCGATTCCGCCGGTTTCGGCGCCCTCAGCGTCGGCATCTGAGGTCGGATCGGCGTCGTCCGGATCCGTGGTCGAGGTCGGATCCGGGTCCGGACCGGGGTCCGCGTCCGAGTCGGAGCGGGGGGGTCCGTTCCCCTCCCCGCTCTCGTCCCCGTCGGACGTGCGACGCTCGTCGCCGGTCATTACCCGTTCGTAGGTCACCCCGCCGTTGTAAGCCTTCTCACCCGAGCGCGGCGACCGCCCGCACCGCCTTCCCGCCGCCGGAACGCGGATCCGACGGAAAAGATTGATAGCACCCACTAGGCTAGGGCGACTGTGTCGAGCGCCATCGACGAGGACACGATGCGGACCGTCGCCGAGGGACGCGCGGCGATGGGCGAGATGCTCCGCGCCGCCCAGAAGGACCTCCAGAAGGTGGCGGTCGTCTTCCTCGTCGGACTCCTCGGAACGATCCTCTATCTCTACTACTACGGATGGGCGGTCCTCAAGCGGGACCTCCTCTCGCACACCGAGGCGGACGTCTTCGCGATCACCCCCTTCGACGTCATTCTCCTGCAGGCGAAGATCGGGCTGATCGTCGGCGCTATCCTCGCCCTGCCGGTACTGATCTACTTCGCTCGCGACGCCCTCCGGGACCGGGGGTACTGGCCCGCGGAGAAGGTCCCCCGCTGGAAACTCGCCGGTCTGGGCGCGATCGGCCTCGTGTTGTTCGTCTTCGGGATCGCCTACGGCTACTACGTCTTCTTCCCCGTGATGTTCGAGTTCCTGGCGTCGAACGCCGCGAACTCGGGGTTCACGCCCAACTACTCCATCGTCAAGTGGGCGGAGTTCGTCCTCTTCCTGACGCTCTCGTTCGGCATCGCGGCGCAACTGCCGCTGATCATGTCCGCTCTGTCCTACAGCGGCATCGTGCCCTACGAGACCTTCCGGGACAAGTGGCGCTACGCGGTCGTCATCATCTTCCTGTTCGGCGCGCTGTTCTCGCCGCCCGACCCGTTCACCCAGGTCATGTGGGCCGTGCCGCTGCTCTTCCTGTACGCCTTCAGCCTCTTTCTGGCCCGGACGGTCGCCGCCGTCAAGCGCGGCAGCGCCGACGTGCGTCTCCGGTCGGAACTGCGCGGGGACTGGCCGCTCCTGGCGGGGTCCGCGCTCACCGGGTTCGCCGTCACCTACGCGGCGATCACCCTCGGCGTCGGGACCTACTTCAACGACGTCGTCCGGCCGCTGCTCCCGCCGGTCGCCCGACCCCCGCAGGTTCCGCCGCTGCTGACGGCCGTCCAGTGGCTGTGGGCGCTCCCCGGTCCGCGGGCCGTACTGGCGACCGCCGCGGTCGTCGCCGCGGTCGCCGGCCTCCTGGCGGCGGCGTACTCGGTCTACCGCTCGCTGAACGCCGTCGGCGGGGGGGCGGCCCCCGAGGAGGCCTTCGCGGAGATGGAAGAGGAGGAGGCCGTCGACCTCGCCGGCGGGGCGATGGAGGACGGCGACCACGAGAAGGCCCAGGCCATCCTCGACCGGTACGACGAGGGCAGCGAGGCCGACGCGGCCGACGGGACGGACGGGGAGAGCGGAAGCGCGAGCGCGGCCGCCGAGGAGGGCAGCGCGGCGGCCGCGGGCGCGACCGGGGCGGCCGCCGGCGACGAGGCGGGAGGCGGCGGCGTCTTCACGAACACGGCCGCCGGTATGGCCGACGCCTTCACCGAGGACGAGACCACCGAGGAGGAGATCGGCGGCTACCTCTACGACGCGCAGTTCGTCCTCTCGAGCCTCGCCTCGAAGTCGTTCCGGCTGATCGCGGTGTTCATGATCGTGCTCGCCGGGACGTTCGCGTGGCTGTACACCGGCGGGATCGGGCGACTCAAGCAGACCTTCCTCGACCGCCTGCCGACGGCCGTCCTGGGAGTCGACGGCCCCCTGATCGAACCCAGCCCCCTCACCGGCGGGATCGGGGCGCTCTCTCCGGAGTTCGTCGTCGCCACGTCCCAGGGGTTCGACCCCGGACTGGTCGACATCGTCACGCTCCACCCCGTCGAGGCGCTGGTCTTCGAGATCAAGGTCGCGACCATCGCCGGGGCGGTGGCGACGCTCCCGCTCGTGCTCTACTACGCCTGGCCGGCGCTGGCCGACCGGAGCGCGGTCTCGGGCGACCGCGGGGTCGTATTCACGTGGTCGGTGACGACCGCGATCGCACTGATCGCCGGAAGCCTGTTCGGCTTCCTGGTGGTCGCGCCGACGGTCATCTCGCTGGTCGCCGCCGACGCCATCCGCCACGGCATGGTCATCAAATACCAGATCAACGGCTTCGGCTGGCTGGTGTTCGCCACCACCGTGGGGGTCGGCCTCCTGGGGGCGATCCCCTCGACAATGCTGTTGTTCCACCGTGGCGGCGTCGTCGGCTACTCGATCATGCGGGACCGCTGGCGGGAGTTCACCGTCGCCGTGTTCGCCCTCGCCGCGCTGTTCTCCCCGAGGGGGATGTTCACGATGTTCCTGCTCGCCCTGCCGATCGTCGCCGCCTACGGCGTCGGCCTCGGCCTGCTCTGGCTGTACACCCTCGGCGGCCGCCGGACGCCCCGGACGGCGGGACAGCGAGCGGACTGAGGGCGCGTACCAACGCAAGTGCTATCAACCGGTAGCCGAGTACAAGGGTATGGTCAGCGGGTCGCGGTCCCAGTTCCAGTCCCAGTCCAAGTCCCTGTCGCGGACGCGGACACTGGCCGGCGCGGACCGGGGGGTGGCCCGGTGAGCGACGTCACTCCCCGGCTGTTCGACCCCGCGGCCGGCGACCGGGACTGGCTCGTCCCGGGGGTCTACGCCGCGGTCGTCCTCTGTCTCGTCGTGGGCGTGGCGCTCCTGGGCGGTCCGATCGGCGACGCGCTCTACGGCGGTCTGCTCCCCTGGCTGCTGGTCGCGACGCCCCCGCCGGTCTCGGCGATCAACGGCGCCCGCGGCGGCGGCCTCCTCGAGAGCGCCGCGATCGGAGCCGTGCCCGTGGTCGCGTTCGCGCTGGCCGGGCGGGAGGCGCTGGCCGCCGGCACGCTCGGGCGGGTCGCCGCGGTCTGTCTCGGCGGCGCGCTCCTCGGGTTCGTCGCCGGCTACGCCGTCCGCGAACTCTCCCGGCTCTACTACGAGGGGTGACCGCCCGCCGGGCGTAACTATCATCTCACAGTGTTCCCCAGGTGCTACTATGCTGCTCCGCGCTGCCCCGAACGGGGCCCCGCTCGCCGACGGACGGTCCCCGGCGGCGCCGACGCCGGCCCCGGAGGTGGTCGCCCCGTGCCCAAGATAAGCGTCGAGATCCCGCAGGAACTGCTCGACGACCTCGACGATCACGTCGGGGACGACGGCAAGTTCGTCAACCGGAGCGACGCGATCCGCGCGTCGATCCGCAAGACCCTCGACCTGCTCGACGAGATCGACGCCCGCCACGGCCGACTGGACGACGCGGGCGCGGACGCCGACGATGAGTGACCCGGCACGCGCGGACCGAACGCGGGCGTCGATCCCGGCGGGAGCGGTGGCGCTGGCGGCGCTGTTCGTCGCGGCGCTGGTCACGGGCCAGTTGCTCGCGGTGAAGGTGCTCGCGCTCCCGTCGGCGGTGGCCGTCCCCGGCGCGGGGTCGACGCTGCTGGTGCCGGCGGGCGTCGTCGCCTACGCGCTGACGTTCTTCGCCTCGGACTGCTACGCCGAACTGTACGGCAAGCGGGCGGCGCAAGTGGTTGTCAACGTCGCCTTCCTGACGAACTTCGTCTGGCTGGGGCTGCTCGCGGTCGCCATCGCGCTCCCGGGGTCGCCGGCCGGCGTCGATCCCGGGGCGTTCGCGTCGGTGCTGGCTCCCAGCGGTAACGTCGTCGCCGGAAGCCTGCTCGCCTACCTCGTCAGCCAGAACTGGGACGTCGTCGTCTTCCATCGCCTGCGCGAAGCGACCGGCGGCGAGCACCTCTGGCTGCGCAACGTCGCCTCGACGGCGAGCAGCCAGCTGCTCGACACCGTCGTGTTCGTCGCCGTCACCTTCTCGCTGGCGCCGCTGGCAGTACGTGGTGAAACTGTCGATCGCCGTCCTCGATACGCCCCTGGTCTACGCCGCGGTCCGGGCGGCCCGCGGCGGCGCGAGCGCCCGCCGGCCGACGGCCGGGGACTAGGCCCCCCGCGTAGACCGGGTCCGTCGACCCGGTGACGGCGGTCACTCCCCGTCGATGGGCTCGGCGAACCCGAAGTTCGGCTTCACGTCGGTCACCCGGACCCGGCGGGTCTCGCCTTCCTCGGCCCCGGGGACGAACAGCGTGTACCCCTCGGGCTTGGCGATCCCGTCGCCCTCGCTGCCGGTGTCGACGATCTCGACCTCCCGCTCCTGGCCGGGCCGAACGGGCGCGGTCAGTCGCCCCTTGCCGACGAGGTACAGTTCCGAGGACTCCTCGCGGGTGGCGTCGGGGCGAATCCGGCGGACGTACTCGAACTCCCTGTCGACGTCGCGCTCGAACTCCTTCAGGTCCTGACCGTCGAAGACCTTCGCGACGAAGCCCCCGCCCGGTCCGAGCACCGTCAGCGCGGTGTCGAACGCCTGCCGCGCGAGGTGGATCGACCGGGCGTGGTCGAGCGAGTACTCGCCGGTCATGTTCGGCGCCATGTCCGAGAGCACGACGTCGACGACGGGGTCCTCGCCGGCGCCGACGGCCTCGGCGACCCGCTCGCGGGTGTCGGCCTCGGTCATGTCGCCCCGGACGGTCTCGACGCCGTCGATCGGGTCGATCCGCTGGCGGCCGAGGTCGACGACGGTGTCGCCCGGGTCGATCAGGTCGGCCTCCCGGTCGAGCTGTCTCAGCTTGTAGGCCGCCCGGGAGCGGTACCCCTCCTGTTTGGCCCGGTTGTAGTACTCGTCTCTGCGCGCCATTTGCCCTTCGATACGCGAGTCCGCCGGATACGCCCTTCGCTCGCGCGCTCACCGGCGAGCGCTACTCGCCGCCCGACCCCCGGAGCAGCGCGTACAGCCCGCCGGCGATTCCGCCGACGGCCGCCAGCGGCCCGAACCCCGGTCCGACGGCGCCGGAGCTTCCCCCGTCGTCGCCACCGTCGCCGTCGTCGACCTCTCCGTATCCCCGCTCGATCCCGCCGGCCCGGAGCTGTTCGAGCTGGATGCCGATGTACGCTTCCTCGGGGCAGTCGTGCTGGTTGTTGATGACGAACACGTCCCCGGTCCGGAGGTCCGTCTGGCGGGGGAGGTACACCGACGACGCGAGGATCTCGGTGTCGTCGCCGATCTCGTTGACGAGCTGGGTCTCGTAGACGTCGGTGTTCCCCGGGTCCCAGTCGGCGAAGTCGCACTCCTCGACGCCCGCCACCTGCGTGTCATCCAGGCGGTTCGTGAGCTGGAGGAAGAAGCCGGTGTAGTCCTGATCGCTGCTGATACGGTCGGTCTCGGGCATGATGGCCCGGGTGTTGATGCGACTGCCGTCCTCCGACTCGTCGGCGCTATCGTTCCCAGTCCCGTTTTCGTTCTCCTGAGCGCCCGCGACCGCCGGTCCGACGGTCAGTCCCGCGCCCAGGGTTCCCGCGGTCGTCAACAGTCGCCGCCGCGACAGCGTCGCGGGGCAGTCACGCTCCATAGGGGGGCGGTCTCGTTCCCACCAGTTGTATCTTGACCCGGCGATCGGAGAGCCACGCGCGTGGCGCCCGCGTAGATCGTTTACGTTTTTACCCCCTCGCCGATAACCGAACTGCATGTTCAAGGCTATCGTGAGCTCGGGGACGCTCCGGGCGGCCCTCGACTCCGTGAGCGTGCTCGTCGACGAGTGCAAGATCCGACTGGAGGACGACGGGCTCACGATCCGCGCGGTCGATCCCGCGAACGTCGGCATGGTCGATCTCTCCCTGGCCGCCGACGCCTTCGAGTCCTACGAGACCGACGGCGGCATCATCGGCGTCAACCTCTCCCGGCTCGAGGACATCGCGGGCATGGCCGACAGCGATCAGCTGGTCGAACTCGAACTCGACGAGGAGACCCGGAAGCTCCACATCCAGTTCGACGGGCTGGAGTACACGCTGGCGCTGATCGACCCCGACTCCATCCGACAGGAACCCGACCTCCCCGACCTGGACCTCTCCTCGGAGATCGTCCTCGAGGGCCGGAACGTCGACCGCGCGGTGACCGCAGCCGACATGGTCTCCGACCACATCGCGCTGGGCGTCGACGCCGACGAGGAGTACTTCTACGTCGACGCCGAGGGCGACACCGACGACGTCCACTTCGAACTCGACCGCGACGACCTCATCGCCCTCTCGGCGGGCGACGCCCACTCGCTGTTCTCGCTGGACTACCTCAAGGAGATGAACAAGGCGATCCCCACCGACGCCGAGGTGACCGTCGAACTCGGCGAGGAGTTCCCCGTCAAGATGCACTTCGACATCGCGGAGGGCAGCGGCAACGTCACCTACATGCTGGCGCCGCGCATCCAGAGCGAGTAGGCGTCCCCGGGAGCGCTCTCTCTCCCTAGTTCGACCGTCGACCCCGATCGGTCGACGGTCCCCCGCCGGCGAGCGAGCGTCAGGCGGTCCGAGAGCGGTCGTCCCGGACGATCGCCGGTGTGGACGACCGGAGTCGCTCTCACGTCAAGTATTCACCCGGGAGAGACACGAACACGACAGAACGTCTTAACGACCGTTCGTACCTCGTGCCGTGCGGTGCGTTACCGAGGGTAACGAACAATGCCAACGTACGTCACTCTTCACAAGCTACCGCCGGAGAAACAGACCGAACTCGCCGACGCGTCGGAGTCCTACGAGCGGTCGAAGCAGCTCGTCGAGGCGATGGGCGGGGACGTGATCGGGACCTACTACGGGTCGATCGGCGACTACGACGCCATGACGATCACCGAGTACCCGGACGCGGAGTCGGCCGCGAAAGCGAAAATCGCGTTCGACCGGACGGCGGAGTCAGACGCCCAGAAGTTCCGGGTCCACACCCCCGAGGAGTACTTCGATCTGATCGAGGACGTCGTCGAGGAGTGAACGGCCGCGGCGCGGTGGGGTGTGGCGTCCGGTCGCCGCGTCGAGCGCGGGGCCGCGACGTCGGCGGATCCGCGCGGTCGGTCGCGGCGGACTCCGCGTTCGCACTCACAGCGACCGGTCGATGACCGCCTTCGCCGCCCGCGCCTTCTCCTTCCAGCCGTAGCCCTGCTGATAGACGTGGCGCTTGGCCTCGACGAGCTCCTCCGGGGACTCCTCCTCGAAGCCTCCCCGGTCCCAGGTGCCCGAATCGCGGAGCCAGGCGGTCACGTTCTCCCGGGTCTCCTCCCAGGAGAGACCGACCATCTCGTAGTACGCGATCAGCGCGAAGACGGCGTTGTCGTGGGTGCCCGGCACGCTGCCCTCCTCGTAGACCGTCCGGATCGGCTCGACGGTCGGCTCGGAGACCCGCTCTTTGAACTCCGCGGGCGAGCGCACCTCCAGGGCGCCCCCCGGCGTCTCCCGGAGGCGCTGCTCGCGGCGGAGCTGCGAGAGCGCCGCCGCGTGGAGGCGGTCCCAGGGGGCGTCGACGGCCTCGCGCAGGCGGTCCTCGGGTTTCGCCCCGTCGGCGAGCGCCGCCAGGACGTCGACGTACGCCCGCTCGATCTCGTTCCACGGCGTCCCGTCGAAGCGACACTCCGGGTCGTGGAGGCTGTTGTCGCTCCGGCAGTCCGGACAGTGGTAGCGAAACCGCACGCCCGGTCGATGGGCGAGGGCGCTAATATACTTGTGCGGTCCCGCGTCGGACCCGGCTCCGGTGGCGGTCGCCGCAGTTCCCTGACCCCGAGACCGCCGTGGAACCGCCCACAGCGGTCCGGACACCGCCCTTCGATCGGGGGACCGCCGTACTTATCGGCGCGCAGGCGGTGGGTGAGCGTATGGACGCGCGCCACGCCCGGTACCCGTTCCTCGACGCGGCCCGTGAGGCCGTCGAGCAGGCGGGCGTGTCGCTGGCCGACCTGATCGCGGCCGACCGCGACCGCCCCGCCGTCGAGCGCGGCCGAGAGCGCGTCGAGCGCGCGCTGGTCGCCGGGACCGTCGAACCCGACCGCCGGATCGACCCCCGCACCGAACTGCTCTCCTACCCGGTCGCCCGGGTGATCGTCTCCCTGCTCGACGCCCCGGGAGCCGTCGAGAAGTACGCCGCCGCGGAGGCCGCGACCGCCAGCGAGCGGTTCACCGAGGAGTTCCGGCGCGAGGGCGACGCCGACCGACAGGCGACCCTGGGTGCCGGTGCCGATGCCGGTGCCGGCGCGGGCCGGGCCGGGGGCGACGCCCCGTCCGGTGACGGGTTCACCGTCGAGGCGTTCCTCCGGGAGTTCGGCCTCGACGACGCCGTCCTCGCCCGGGACGACGAGTACCGGGTGGCCGTCGCGGAGTACCTCCGCCTGGCGCCCGACGGCGAGGCGTGGCGCCTGGCGGTCCGGGAACTCTCCGACGGCCGCGTAACCGTCACTCGGGGAGAGCTGTCGGAGTTGCTGCGGAGCGCCGTCGAGCGGCGGGTCGCCGACGGCCTCCCGCTATCGGTGCCGCCGGCCGTCGCCGACCCCCTGGAGCCGACCGTCGAGGCGGTGGCGTCTCGCATCGCCGGCGCGGACTACCCCCGGTCGTTCGACGCCGAGGCCGATCCGGCCGCTTTCCCGCCCTGCGTTCGGGCGCTCCTCGAGCGGGTCCGCGAGGAGGAGTCGCTGCCGCCCCGGTCGCGGTTCTCGCTGGCCGCCTTCCTCGCGGCGGCCGGACTCGACGAAGAGCGGATCGCGTCGCTGTGCGGGCGCGACGCGGACGGGGACGGTCGGTTCGCGTACGCCCTCGATCGGCTGGTCGGCGACGGGTCGTACCCGCCGCCGAGTTGCGAGACGATGCAGGCCTACGGCGACTGCGTGAACCGCGACGACCTCTGTGCGCGGATCGACCACCCGCTGGAGTACTACGCGGCGCGACTGGACGAGGAGAGCGAACGGGCGGCCGACTGAGGATCCGGGGGTCGCGGGCGATAAGGGTTCGACGAGGGCCGGCTACCGTCCCGCGAGGAAGTACGCGACGAGGCTCATCAGGACGACGAACCCGGCGATGGCGCCGATGAGCGCGAGCGCCCCCGCGTTGGTGAGCCCGTCGCTGTTGTAAGTCGACCCGATGCCGACGATGACGGCGATGAACAACCCGACGGAGACGACGGAGACGGCGATCTCCACGACGGTCTCCCGTTCGGTGGCCATGTGCCGCGATTTCGCCGGTTGATTCAAAAGCGCTTCGAAGGGCGTTTCGACCCCGAATTCGGAGGATTTCGGCGGTTGCACGCGCCAGCGAGGGGTTCTTCCGTCTCCGGTTCCTACGTTTCGTGTGGAACGGGACGACCCCCGATTCCCGATTCGATCATGACGCGATCCGAACACACACCAGCGTCACCGCGAGCCGCACTCGCTCCCGACACGCGCCGCCTCGAACCCAGGGCCGCGCGGGCCTGGACCGAGCGAATGGCCGTCAGTGCGCGCGGAGGTGGTATCTACGACGTCGACAGCGATAGCGGGAACCGCTACGTCGTCGACCTGCTCGAGGGCCGATGTAGCTGCCCCGACCACCAGATCCGCGGGGAACGCTGCAAGCACATCCGGCGAGTTGCACTCGAAATAACGGTGGGGAACGTCCCCGCGCCCGGCCGTCGCGCCGTGGCCTGCATGGCCTGTGGCAGCGAGGCGTTCGTCCGGGAGTCCGACCCGGCGGTCTGTGACCGCTGCCGGCTCCCGCCCGGAACGACCGTCCGCGACCGGGAGACGGGCGACCTGCTCGTGGTCGCCGAGACGACCGGCGAGCGCGCCGACGAGGTGTACGTCCCCGCCCGCGGGGACACCCTCGACGCCTACAGCGAGGGGGAGACGACCGTCGCGGACTACCCGAACAACGACCACTACCCGCGGTCGGATCCGGTCGTCCGGGCGGTCTACCCCTTCTCGGGAGACGCCGAGACGCCGTTCGACGAGCGCCCGCGGTACTCGTTCCCGTTGTCTCGGCTCGACCCCGACGCCGAGGACGGCGACCGGGCGACGGCCGCGGGCCGCGCCCTACTCCGGTCCGCTCCCGCCATCGCCGTCCGTTCCCGGCGCGCCGTCGGTACCGAGGCGGGTCTGCCGGGGACCGCCCGTCAGTTCCTCGATGTCCGTCCCCTCCGCCAGCGCCGTCTCCTTCTTGACGCGGTAGTTGCCCCCGTCGGTGGTGTGGAGGTCCGCGGGGTGGAAGAAGTACCAGTCCTCGCGGTCGAAGCGGACGCCGATGCGGGGTTTCGCGCCGAAGTTCCGCGCGAAGTAGACCAGCGCCTCCACCTCCTCGCCGGTGAGGTAGATGGGGCGGTCGCTGCTCGACTTGGCCTCGATGGCGTAAAACGAGTCCCCGTCGCCGGCGAGCACGTCCGGGAGTTCGCGGTCGGTCGCCGATCCGCTGGCCGGCGCGCGCATCACCGCGAACCCGCGGTCGTCGAGTTCGTTGACGAGTTCGCGCTCGCGGCGGTCGCCCTTCCTGTTGGCCGGCATGGCGCCGACTCGCGCGCGAAGGGGCTTAAGCCCGCCGAGAGCGGGGTGAAACTGGTCGGCGGCGACACCGCGGCCGACCGACGAGCGGTCCGGACCGAGGTCGGCTCAGGTCCCGTGGCGCCAGTCGTCCATGTACTCGACCTGCGCCTCGGTCAGTTCGTCGATGCCGATGTCCTCGGCGTCGAGTTTGATCCGGGCGACCTCGCGGTCCAGCGCGTCGGGCACCTCGTGGACGCCGGCGTCGTAGCTGCGCGCGCCGGTCGGTTCGGGCGCGGTGGTCCGCCCCAGCCGTTCGCGGATCCGCTCGGCGATCCGGTCCCCGAGGCCGCCGGCGTTGGCGGCGACGAGTTCGCGGACGCAGACCGCCTGCACCCCGAAGCTCTGGTCCATCACTTCGACCGGGTGGCCCAGCGCCAGCGGTCCGGCGAGGTTGACGAGCCGTCCCTCCGCGAGGACGTTCAGCCGGCGGCCGTCCTCGAGTTCGTACTCCCGGACGCCGTCGCGGACCTCCCGGACGCTCGCGGCCAGGTCCGAGAGGTCGTCGAGGTTCACCTCGACGTCGAAGTGGCCGGCGTTCGCCAGCAACACGCCGTCGTCCATCCGCTCGAAGTCCTGGGTCGTGATCACGTCGCGGTTGCCCGTCGTCGTGATGAAGACGTCGCCCTCGGCGGCGGCCTCGTTCATCGGCATGACGTCGTAGCCTTCCATGTGAGCCTCCAGCGCCCGGCGCGGGTCGACCTCCGTCACGACGACGTCGGCGTTCTGGCCGCTGGCCTTCTCGGCGACGCCGCGCCCGCAGTCGCCGTAGCCCGAGACGACGACTGTCTTCCCGGCGAACGAGAGGTTCGTCGTCATGGCGATGTTCGCCAGCGAGGACTCGCCGGTGCCGTGGACGTTGTCGAACAGCCGCTTCATCGGCGTGTCGTTGACGGCGAAGACGGGGTACTCGAGGGCGCCGTCGGCGTCCATCGCCCGGAGGCGGTGGACGCCGGTGGTCGTCTCCTCGCAGCCCCCGAGGACGTCGTCGATCAGTTCGGGGTGGTACTCGTGGATGCGGAGCACGAGGTCGCCCCCGTCGTCGACGGTGATCGTCGGCTCGACGTCGAGGGTGGCCTCGATGGCGTCGTAGTACTCCTCGTCGTCGACGCCGCGCTTCGCGTAGCTGGTGACGTTCTCGTGGGCGTCGAGGGCGGCGCTGACGTCGTCGTGCGTCGAGAGGGGGTTACAGCCCGTGATCGCCACCTCGGCACCGCCGTCGGCCAGCGTCTCCGCGAGGTTGGCGGTCTTGGCCTCGACGTGCATCGCCATCGCGATCCGCTGGCCGGCCAGCGGTTCGTGGGCCTCGAACTCCTCGCGCAGCGCGCCCAGGATCGGCATGTGCTGGCGAGCCCAGTCCATCTTCCGGCGGCCCTCTTCGCGAGCGCCCTCGGGATCGTCGAGTTGCTCGCTGATGCGGGGGTACGTCATACGGGGTCGTCGCCCAGCGCGGGCAAAACCTTACCGGGATCGCGTCAGCGAACGGGACGCTCGGCGATTCAGGGAGCACCCACGAACCAGTCAGGTCGACGCGGGTCGGTCTACACCGCAAAAAGAGTCGGTCGGATCAGTCGGAGATCGGTCCGGTCGGATGGTCGACCGACGAGTTACGTCTCGCTGTTCTCGTCGTCCTCGTCGTCATCGTCGTTCTTCTCGGAGCCCTTGTCCTCGGGCGGGCCGCCGCCCTTGCGGTCGTCGTCATCGTCGTTCTTCTCGGAGCCCTTGTCCTCGGGCGGACCGCGCCGGTCGTCGTCATCGTCGTCGTTCTCCGGGCCCTTCTCGTCCGGGCCAGCGTGGTCGGGTCGGTCGTCGGCGCCGGGGTTGTTCGCCGTGACGAACGCGGAGATCATCTGACCGATGGTCTGCTCCTCGTCGTCGCTCTCGACGTCAGTCTCGTTCTCGGTCTCGTTCTCGCCGTCGTCGTAGTCGCCGCTGGCGATCAGTCCGTGGACGAACAGCGCGACCCGCTGGCCGAACGTCTCGGGCTGGTCGGCCTCCTCCGTCCCGTCGGAGGCCGTCAGTTCGACCGTCGTCGCGGCCGTGGCGTTACCGGCGGCCGCCTCGACGGTCACGGTGACGTTCTCCTCGGGGGCGGGAAGCCCGACGGTCCCGTTGGCGTCGGTCTCGTACTCGCCTTCGCCCGCGTACGAAGTGTTGTTGAGGGCCGTCACCGCCACCGAGGCGTTCTCGACGGCGGTGTCGTTGTCGGTGACGGTCACCGTGACGTTCTCGCTTTGCGTGACCTCGACGGTCAGGTCCTCTTCGGCCACCGCGGTCGCCGCGAACGCGCCCGTCGACAGGACGGACAGTCCCAGCAGTGCGGTCGCCACGATCGCGAACAGTGAGTGTCTCTGGCTCATCGCATCGGATTAGATGACTGTATCGGGCATAAGAGGGTAGTCCCGTTCAGCGCGGTTCGGAGAATTCATACGAACTAGAGAGTGTCATAGATCCGTTTAGAAAGTTCATCGCGCCGGCTAATCGTTCATCTACGAGAGAGTATTCTCACGGCTGATATGTGCGCTGCTCCAGTCGGGCGGCCCGTCCCGGGGCCGCCGGCCCGTCACGCCGCCCGGTCGACGAGCGCGGCGGCCCGCTCCTGGGCGGTCGCGCGCACCGCGTCGGCGTCCAGGGTCAGCACCTCGCGGTCGCGCATGAGCACGCGCCCGTCACAGACCGTGTGGCGGACGTCTCCGCCCCGTGCCGCGTACGCGAGGTGGCTCACCGGGTCGTGGACCGGAGTCAGGTGCGCGCGGTCGAGGGAGACGACCGCGAGATCCGCCGCCGCACCCGGAGCGACCCGCCCACCCGGCAGTCCCGCGACCGCCGCGCTCCCGGCGGTGGCCATCCGGACCGCGTCGGGGGCGGCGACGGCGCTCGCGTCGTCGGCTCCGAGTTTCCCCAGCAGCGCCGCGTCGCGCACCTCGCCGAGCATGTCGAGGTCGTTGTTCGAGGCCGCGCCGTCGGTCCCCAGCCCCACCGCGACGCCCGCGTCGAGCAGTCGCTGGACCGGCGCGGTCCCGCTGGCGAGTTTCATGTTCGATGCCGGGCAGTGAACGACCCCCGCCCCCGTCTCCGCGAGGTGGTCGATCTCCTCGCCGTCGAGGTGAACGCCGTGGGCGAGGAAGTCCGCCGGGTCGAGCAACCCCCGCTCGCGGGCGTGGGTCAGCGGCCGCTCGCCGCGCTCGGCGAACGGTTCGACCTCCGCGCGGGTCTCGTTGGCGTGGAAGTGCACCGGGACCCCGGCCTCGCGGGCCTCCGGGAGGAACTCCGCCAGGATCTCGTCGCTGACCGTCGTCAGCGAGTGGGGCATGAACGCCGTGCGGACGCGACCGCCGGCGGCGCCGTCGAGCTCCTCGGCGATCGCGACGCTCTCGGCGGCGTCCTCGCGGGCCTCGTTCTCCTCTTTGCCGACCGTGACGACGCCGTGGCCCAGGCGGGCGCGCAGGCCGCTCTCGTCGACTGCTGCGGCGACCTCCGGCACCTCGAAGTACATGTCCACGAACCCGGTCGTCCCCGAGCGGATCATCTCGAGGGCGCCCAGCCGCGCCCCCGAACGGACGTCCTCCGGTCCCATCGCCGCCTCCGCCGGCCAGACGTCCTCGCGCAGCCAGGCGTCGAGGGGCTTGTCGTCGGCGTACCCCCGCAGCAGCGTCATCGCGACGTGCGTGTGAGCGTTGACGAGACCCGGCAGCACGACCGCCTCGCTCGCGTCGAGGCGCTCGTCGGCGTCCGCGCCGACTTCGCTCCCGACGTCTACGATCTCGCCGGCCTCCCGGTCGACGAGCACGTCCGCTCTCTCGACTGTCATCCCCGGGCGCAGCACGCGCCCGCCGGTAATCCCGAGCGTGGTCATGGCGACTGTTTTCGGGCCGCCGGCGTCAATCCATCGGGTCGGAGCGCCGCCGCCGACCGCCCCGGGGCGCGAGGCGACTCGCTCGCGGGACCGTCCCGCCCGGTAGACGCGGGTGACGGTGACGCGGGGTGCCGGTCTCGGGCCACCGGTGCACTCGAGTTCGCGAACTCGCGGATCGAGTCCGATCGAGACGGCCGCGGCCCAGTTCATTCACGGTGATGCTTCTCGAAAAGTATATGCCGCGACTGCTGCAACGAGAACACGCCCGCCCGACTGGACCCCTCGGTTCGTCTGTCCAACCATGACAGGTACACTGTTCGTTCCGAGCGGCGGCGGGCGTGTACGGACAGTTCCCCGTACACGCCTATAGTGCGTCGGCTTTCGCAGGACGGCCCTCCTGGTCCCCGTCGAAAGGCACAACGTGTCCGGCCGTGAGGTGACCCCATGCGCATCGCCGTGCCCAACAAGGGCCGCCTGCACGATCCGACGATCGACCTCCTCGAGCGGGCCGGCCTGCACCTCGTGGACGGCGCCGACCGGAAACTGTACGCCGACACGGTCGACCCGGACCTGACCGTCCTGTTCGCCCGCGCCGCCGACATCCCCGAGTACGTCGCCGACGGCGCCGCCGCCGTCGGAATCACGGGGCTAGATCAGGCCCGCGAGTCGGGGAGGGAACTCGTCGATCTCCTCGATCTGGAGTTCGGCCGCTGTCGACTGGTGCTGGCCGCGCCCGAGGACGGGGACGTCGAGACGGTCGCCGACCTCGCCGGGGGCACCGTCGCCACCGAGTTCCCCCGGATCACCCGGGAGTTCTTCGACGAGCGGGCGGTCGACGTCGACGTCGCGGAGGTGTCGGGGGCGACCGAACTCACCCCCCACGTCGACATCGCCGACGCCATCGTCGACATCACCTCGACGGGCACGACCCTGCGGATGAACCGCCTCGCGGTGATCGAGGAGGTGATGGAGTCGTCGGTCCGACTGTTCGCCCGCCCGGAGACCGGGGGCGATCCCAAGGTCGAACAGGTCCGGACCGCCCTCCGGTCGGTACTGGCTGCCGGCGGCAAGCGCTACCTCATGATGAACGCTCCCGAGGCCAACCTCGACGAGATCCGGGGGGTGATCCCCGGACTCGGCGGGCCGACGGTGATGGACGTCGCCGGGGAGGACAGCGTGGCGGTCCACGCCGTCGTCGACGAGCGCGACGTCTTCGAGACCATCTCGAAGCTCCGCGACCGGGGAGCGACGGGCATCCTCGTCACCGAGATCGAGCGCCTCGTGGAGTGAGCCCGGTCCGGCCGGAGCGGAGCCTACGGCGGTAGGCGCCGGCTACCGCCGGAGGTCCGGCGTCGTGACGTCCCGCACTCGCACGCTGCCGTCCCGCCAGCGGACGTACGCGACGACCCCGGCGGTGCCGGCCGCGACCGCGCCCAGGCCGACCAGCCCCGCCTCCGGGCCGAAGGCGCCGCCGGTGGCGACCGGCGGTCCGGTCTGCTCGACGGCGACGACGCTGGCCTCGATCGGGAGACCGCTGACGGGGAACCCGTAGGCCAGCCCCTGGAACGCGTTCCAGGTGACGTGGAGGCCGATCGGCACCGCGAGTTCGCCGGTCGTCACGTACGCCGCGGCCAGCATGACGCCGGCGGCGGTGATGCCGAGGGCGCTGACGGGCGTCGCGTTCGGGTTCCCGAGGTGGAGCGCGCCGAAAATCGCCGATGAGCCGAGGACGGCCAGCGCGACGGCGCCGCGATCGCCGACCGGTCCCGCCAGCCCCTCCGCGAGGTTCCGCAGCAGGTACCCCCGAACGAGGAGTTCCTCGTAGACCCCTACGACGACGAAGACGGCGACGAACGGCGCGACCGCCGCGAGGAAGGGGCCGTCGGCGCGGAACGTCCCGACGACCCGCACCCACCCGACGGCGAGTTCGAACAGGAAGATCAGCGTCATCAGGCCGGCGCCCAGCGCCAGGCCGGCGACGAGGTCGATCCACCACTGCCGGCCGAAGTGGAACCCGAAGTCGGTCAGCCGCCGCCGGTCGAGCGCGACGCCGGCGACCAGCACCGCGACGGTGATCCCGAGGCCGACGGCCACGACGGTCACGGCCGCGCCGGGGTCGCCGCCGACGGAGGGCGCGACGAGGGCGACGACCAGCGACTGCGCGCCGACGGTCGCGAGCGCCACCAGCGCGATCGCCAGCAGGAGCCGCCAGGGGGCCCGGAGCCGGCCCTCGCTGTCGTTGCGGAGCATCAGAGGTAGCCGATCAGGTTGTAGAGTGCCAGCCCCAGGGCGGTCGCGAACGCGAGGTGCAACAGCCCGAGGACGGTCGCGGTCCGGAACCGGAGCCGGTAGACGAAGTGGATCGCCAGGACGGCGCCCAGCAGCGACACGGGGAGGAAGACGATCGGGTCGTACCGCTGGAGGAGGATCGAGACGATCGCCGGGGGGAGGCTGGCTGCGGCCGCCCGCTGGTGGGTGACGTCGCCGAGGAAGAACGTCGCCGCGAGGTGGAGCGTGA
This sequence comes from Halobacteriales archaeon QS_5_70_17, assembly GCA_003021975.1. Classification (GTDB taxonomy): domain Archaea; phylum Halobacteriota; class Halobacteria; order Halobacteriales; family Haloarculaceae; genus Halomarina. The sequence continues at coordinate 77,191 of PXRR01000008.1, forward strand.
CGGCGTAGAACAGCCACGCGAGCAGGAACGTGACGACGACCGCCAGCGGCCCGCCGCCGGTGACGTCGACCTGCGCCGGGGCGAGCCAGCCGGGGTTCGGAGAGGGCGCGGTCGGGGGCGTCGCGGCCTGCGGGGCCGAGACCGGGAACATACCGGCGCTACGGTCGCCGGGGGTTTCCGTGCTGCGTTACGACTCGAGCAGGCCGAGGTCCTCGAGCCGGGAGACGATCTTGTCGACGGCCTCCTCGGCGTCCTCGGGTTTCTTGCCGCCGGTGATCACGAGCTTCCCGGACCCGAACAGCAGGGCGACCACGTCGGGGTCGTCGAGGCGGTAGACGAGGCCGGGGAACTGCTCAGGTTCGTACTCGATGTTCTCGAGGCCGAGGCCGATCGCGATGGCGTTGAGGTTGAGCGTCCGTCCCAGGTCCGCGGAGGTGACGATGTTCTGGACGACGATCTCGGGGTCCTCGTCCACCTGGATCTCCAGGTCGCGGAGCTTGTCGAAGACGATCCGGAGCGACTCGTGGACGTCGTCGGTCGACTTGGCGCCGGTGCAGACGATCTTGCCCGACCGGAAGATGAGCGCCGCCGACTTCGGGTCCTGGGTCCGGTAGACGAGGCCGGGGAACTGCTCGGGATCGTAGTCTGCCCCCTCGAGGTCCATCGCCACGCTCTGGAGGTCCAACTCCTGGCCGATGCCCGTCGAGGCCACCACGTTCTCGATGTTGATGGTTTCCTTGGGGTCGGTCATTGACACGACTTAAAACACGTATTTAACCTTTATAAAGGTGTGGGGGATGTCCTGACAGGTCCGGGGGAGAGCGATCGGCACGCTCTTGCCCGCTCGCGGGCGAACGGGTGGCGTGTACGTCCTGGAACTGGCGGGGGAGGACGACGGGTTCGCGCGGCGGGAAGCCGAGAGCGCCTGTACGGACGTCCGTCCGCTGGCTGCCGGCCTCGCGACCGCCCGCGGGATCACCGACCGCGTCCGGGGGCTGGCGTTCACCCGGCGGGCCAGCGAGTCGGTAGGTCGGTGCTCGGGCAGCGTCGCGGACGCCCGGACGCTGCTCGAGGCCGCGTCCGTCGATCGGTCGGGGAGCGTCGCCGTCCGTGCCCGGGACGTCCGGGGGACGACCGGCGTCGACACTCGCCGCGCCGAGCGGGTCCTCGGGAGCGTCCTCGTCGACCGGGGGTTCGAGGTCGACCTCGACGACCCCGACCACGAACTCCGGGCGCTGTTCGCCCGGACCGACGGGGGGACCGCGGCGAGCGCCGGATCGGATTCCGGCGCCGACGCGGTCTGCGCCCTCGGCTGGCTCGCGGCCGAGAGCCGCCGGGACTACGGCGACCGGCGACCCACCGACCGCCCGTTCTTCCAGCCGGGGAGCATGGGACCGCTGCTCGCCCGGGCGCTCGCCAACCTCGCCGGCGCGCGTCCGGGTCGGCGCGTGCTCGACCCGATGTGCGGTACCGGCGGCGTCCTGCTGGAGGCGGGGCTGGTCGGCGCGGACGTCGTCGGCGTCGACGCCCAGGCGAAGATGGCCCGGGGGACCCGCGAGAACCTCGCGCACTACCTCGACGGCGGAGCGGTCCTCCGGGGGGACGCCGCCCGCCTCCCGCTGGCCGACGACAGCGTCGACGGCGTCGTCTTCGACGCCCCCTACGGTCGCCAGTCGAAGATCGTCGACAGCGACCTCGCGGCGCTCGTCGAGGACGCCCTCGCGGAGGCCCGCCGCGTCGGTTCCCGGGGCGTTCTCGTGGCCGACCGCTCCTGGCGGGGAGCCGCCGAGGCGGCCGGCTGGTCCGTCGAGGCGGTCTTCGAGCGCCGGGTCCACCGCTCGCTCGTCCGGTCGATCCATCTGCTCTCCTGACCGTTCGCTTCGTTCTCGCGCGGTCGAGACCAATAGTGTGCCATGATAACTCTTATTGCTGTTCATCCGTAGTGGCGAGTATGGTATTGACCGATCCCGCGCCAGCGGACGCGTGGTACGAGTGTCTCGACTGCGGGAAGCGGGTCGACTCCGTCGAGGACGGACGGCTCTGCGAGTGCGGGGGCTACCTGCGCAACATCGGCGTCCCGCGCCAGGAGTGAGCGGCCCACCGGCCGTCGCCGAGCGACGCGGCTACCGACCCAGTTCCGCCAGGAACCGCGAGAGGTGGATGCGGTCGCTGGTCCCATCGGCGAGGTCCAGGTCTACCTCGCCGGCCAGTTGGTGGACCGCGGCGAGTTCTCGACCGGAGAGGCGCGAGCGGGCGACCGCGAGCAGGTCCGCCAGCACCTCCTCGCCGTCGTACCCCTCGTCGACCAGCAGATCGTCGAGGGTCGACCGGGCGTCCCGGAACTCGCCGGCCTGCGCGTCGGTCAGCATCTCCTCGACGCGGTCGGTGAGGCCCACCTCGCCCAGCGCCTCGTAGGCCGCGTCCATGGTCACTTCGCCCTCCTGCTCGGCAGCGGTCTGGGCGCCCAGGATCGCCCGCCGGAGGTCGCCGCCGGCGTACCCGGCGACGTACTCCAGGCCTTCCTCGTCGTGGGCGACGCCCTCGCGCTCGACGATCCGCTCGAGGACCGCGACGGTCTCGTCGTGGGTGGGCGCCCGCACCGGGACGTCGAAGCACCGCGACCGGATCGGCGGGATGAGCTTCGAGGGCTGGCGGGTCGCGACGACGAACTGCGTCGTCCGGTGGTGCTGTTCCATCACCCGGCGTAGCGCCTGCTGGAAGTCCTCCCGGATCGACTCGGCGTTGTCCAGCAGGAGGGTCTTGTACTCCCCAGAGACGGACGCGTAGCTCGCGGTCTCCTTCAGCACGCGGTTGATCATGTCGCGCTTCGAGAGCCGCGAGCGCCCCTCCAGAAACGGCGCGAAGCGGGGGTCGTTCTTGATCTCGGTCTTCGTCCGCGAGAAGAAGTCGTCGACGTTCACCGCGATCAGGTCGTTGTCGGGGTCGGCGTGGGCCTCGCGGGCCAGCGCTCGCACGGCGGCGGTCTTCCCCGCCCCCTCGGGCCCGTGGACCACGAGGTTCATCGGCTCGTCGACGGCCCCCGTCAGGGCGTCGCGGACCCCCGGCTGGGGCAGGTCAGCCAGCGTCGGGGCGTGAGCTTCGGTCCACAGCGGGCCGTCCATACCGGAGGGTGCCGGCCGACGGCCATGAATCGGTCGGTTAGCGGTCGAGTCCGGACCCGCTACGCTCCGGCGTTCGCACCGCCGCCGGCGTTCAGGTGCGCCTCGAGGTCGACGGTCGTCTCGAGGGTCTCCTCGCCGGTGTCGACGGTCACGTCGACGACGGGCTCCTCGGGCAGCGGCAGGCTCACGTGCCCGTCGGCGTTCGTCTCGCCCTGCACCTCGCCGTCGACGGCGACGGTCGCGCCCTCGACCGGTTCGCCGGCGTCGGTGATGGCCACGGTGACCCCCGAGAGCCCCGCCTCGACGACCTCGACGGCGAGATCGCCGGAGGCGTTCGCGCCGGCGGTCGCGTTCGTACCGACGACGTCGCTGCCGCTCGCTTCGGCGCTCGCGGACGCCGAGGCGGAGGCGTTCCCGCCCGCGTTCGCGCCCGCCGACGGGCGCGCGTCCTCGACTAGCCGGATCGGTCGGTCGGTGCCGGACTCGCTCGCGACCGGCTTCAGGATGTACTCCCCGCTCCCGCCGGCCTCGAAGACCGTCGCGTCGAAGACGAAGTCCGTCTCGGCGCCGGCGCCCACGGCGAACGCCTCGTCGACTACGAGACCCCCGCTCGGGAGCTTCACGTTCACCCGCTCGCCGCTCTCCAGCGTCCCCTCGACCTCGCTCACTTCGAGGCGGACGGCGGCGTACTCGCCCTCGGGGACCGACAGGTTCCCGAGGCCCGTGGCGTTCTCGCCCTGCAGGCGCGTCAGGTCGACGGTCCGCTCGTCGACCTCGTAGGTGTGCCAGTCGGCCGCGGCCTCAGCCTCGGCTTCGGCGTCGGCACTCGCGTTCGCGGTGGCGTTCCCGTTCGCGTCGGCGCTGGCGTCCGCCTCGGTCTCAGCCTCGGCCGATCGGAACGAGACGGCGGTGACGGTCACGTTCAGGTACTCGAACCGGTCGATCGCGTTGCGCTCGTCGCTCAGGTACATGCGGACGGTACCGCTGTCGCGGTCCCCGTCGTCGGTCGTCTCGGTGGCCGCGCCGTCGGCTTCGGGGGTCGCGTCCCCGCCGCCGAGGCCGGACTGCGCGCTACAGCCCGAGACCACGAGCATCGCGGCGACCAGTAGTACGGTCAGTGCCTTTCTCATTTCTACCCGTGATAGTCACTGAATATTATATAAGACGTTCGGCCGTTCCCGGTCGTTCGCGACGGTTGAACACCGCCGACTTCCTGCGATTGAACGGTCTGAACGGTCGTAAGATCCCCATTCCGACGTGTCCGCCGCCCTCTGGGTCGGCGGTCAGATCACCGGCCCGGTACTCGGCGGCGTCCTCCGTGTGTCCGTCGCCGGCGGACGCTCCAGCCTTCGCTCGAACTCCTCGCCGGTGAGTTCGTCCCGGGCGTACCGGTCTCGGAGGGCATGGAGGGCGCCGGTCGCGTCCGCCCCCTCGTCGGTCCTGCAGTCGCCCGCGGGCCCGTCGTCCGGGCCTGCCGGCCGCCGGGAGCGTCGACGCCGAGTAGGAGGCCGGCCGCCGGAACGACGACCGGGGAGCAGATCCCCGGACCGTCCGGAACGGAACCGGACGCCTCCGGACAGGTCGAGCAGACCGCCGCCGAGGATCAGCAGCGGGAGGGCGTCGACGGCTTGCGGGCGCGCGGGGTCGGGGACTCGTCGACCGGGGAGGCGTTGCGAGAGCGCCGGGAAGAACCTCCGGGGGCTTCCGAAGCGGCTATCCGGCCGCCGCAGCGACGGGGAGGTATGCACGTGACGTTCCTCGGGACCAGCGGGGCCATCCCGACGACCGAGCGTAACACGAGCGCGGTCATGCTCCGCCGGGAGGGCCAGCGGTTCCTGCTGGACGCCGGCGAGGGGACCCAGCGCCAGATGATGCGGTTCGGCGCCGGCTTCGACGTCTCGCACGTCCTGGTGACCCACCTCCACGGCGACCACGTCCTCGGCCTGCCGGGGCTCTGTCAGACCTGGGACTTCAACGAGCGCGACGCCGCTCTCGCGATCCACGCGCCCCGGGGCACCCGCCGGTCGATCGAGGACCTGATCGGCGCGACCGGCACCGATCCCTCCTTCCCCGTCCGGATCAACGAGGTCGGGGACGGAGACGTCGCGGTCGACGGCGCCGGCTACGAGGTCCGCGCGTTCGAGACCGACCACCGCGCCCGGTCGGTGGGCTACGCGCTCGTCGAGGACGAGCGCAAGGGCCGGTTCGACCGCGAGCGCGCCGAGGAACTCGGCGTCCCGGTCGGACCGAAGTTCTCGCGCCTCCACGGGGGCGAACCGGTCGAACTCGCGGACGGCCGCACGATCCGCCCCGAGCAGGTCGTCGGCCCGCCCCGGCCCGGCCGCCGGGTGGTCTACACCGGCGACACCCGCCCGACTGCGGCGACCGTCGAGGCCGCCGAGGACGCCGACCTGCTGATCCACGACGCGACCTTCGGGGAGGACCACGCCGACCGCGCGGGGCCGACCGGCCACTCGACGGCCCGCCAGGCCGCCGAGGTCGGCAACCGGGCCGGCGCGAAGCGACTCGCGCTCACCCACGTCTCCTCGCGGTACCCCGTCGCCGACCCGCTGGCCGAGCAGGCGGCGGCGGTCTTCGACGGCGACTGCTTCGTCCCCGACGACGGCCACGAACTCGACGTTCCCTATCCCGACGCCGACGAGTGACGCCGCGGCCGGTCGCCCGCCTCGCACGGGAGCGACATCCTCTCCTCGCTCGCGGGGCTACTCTCTGCCATGAGCGACGCCACCGACGGCGCCTGCGTCTACTGTGACAGCGACCTCTCGCGGTACGACCCGGTGTACCTCCTCGAGAGCGACGACGGGGGCGGAAACGACGGGAGCGACCGCCGCGAGGTCGGCGGCTTCTGTAACTACGCCTGCCTGCACGCCCACGTCGAGGAGTCCGAACTCGTCTACGGGACCGCCTGCGAGTGGTCGCCCGAGTGACCGTGCCACTGGGTGCCAACTCGGCGCCGGCACGGGGTTTAAGACGGCCGTCCGCCTAGCCATGGGCGTGAGCACCCGCACGAGCGCCCTCGACGCGGTCGTCTTCGGAGTCGACGTCCAGAGCGGGGACGTCCGGGGGGACGCCCCCCAGTACGCCGTCGTCGCCTTCGACGGCGAACACATCGACCGGGACGTCGTCTCCCGCCGGAAGTTACGTCGGCTGATCGACCGAGAGGAGCCGGCGATGGTCGCGACCGACAACATGTACGAACTCGCGGCCGACAAGGACGCGCTCGTGGGGCTGCTGCGGTCGCTGCCCGCCGGGACGAAACTCGTCCAGGTGACCGGTGCCGAGCGTCCCGAACCGCTCTCCCGGGTGGCCGCCCGCCACGGCGTCCCCTACGGCAAAAAGCCCATGAAGGAAGCGGAGGCGGCCGCCCGCCTCGCGGCCGCCAACGTCGGCCAGGAGGTGACCGCCTTCTCGGACACGACTACCGTGAAGGTCTCCCGGGGCCGGTCGACGGGCAAGGGCGGCTGGAGCGAGGACCGCTACACCCGCCGCATCCACGGCCACGTCCAGAACAAGGCACGCGACGTCGAGCGGACGCTCGACGACGCGGGCCTGGAGTACGACGCCGACCGCGTCGAGAAGTACGGCGGCCTCTCGCGGGCGGTGTTCACCGTCCGCGCCCGCCCCGAGGACATCCCCGTCTCGCGGTCCCGCTCGGGCGACGTCCGCGTGGAGGTCGAGCGCGAGCGCCGCGACCACGTCCTCGTCGGTATCGATCCCGGGACGACCACGGCGGTCGCCATCGTCGGCCTCGGCGGCGAGGTGCTCGACACCCTCTCGACGCGGACCGCCGACACCGCGGCGGTCGTCGAGTGGATCGTCGAGCGCGGTCGTCCCCTGTTGGTCGCCGCCGACGTCACCCCGATGCCCGAGACCGTCGAGAAGATCCGCCGGAGCTTCGACGCCGCGGCGTGGGCGCCCGAGCGGGACCTGCCGGTCGACTCGAAGCAACACCGCACCCGCGAGGTCGGCTACGAGAACGACCACGAGCGCGACGCGATCGCCGCCGCCCTGTTCGCGTTCGACGACCGGGAGGACCAGTTCGAGCGCATCGCCCGGAAGGTCCCCCCGCGGCTCGACCGCGGGGAGGTCACCGCCCGGGTCGTCGCCGGCGAGGACTCCGTCGAGACCGCCATCGAGGCGCTGACCGACGACGAGAGCGACGAGGAGGAAGAGAGCGAGCACGACCCCCGGGAGCTGACCGAGGAGGAGAAGCGCATCAAGCGCATGGAGGCCCGCATCGAGCGCCTGGAGTCCCACGTCGACGACCTCAAGGAGACCATCGCGGCCAAGGACGAGCGCATCGAGGAGTACGAGGCGGAACTCAGCGAGGCCCGCCGCCAGGAGCGCAGGGAGGCACGCGAGCGCCGCGAGGTGACCCGCCTCGAACGGGAGAACGAGCGCCTCGAACGCCAACTCGGCGAGGAGCGCGAGCGGGTCGACGACCTCGAGGGGAAACTCGAGCGGCTGAAGGCCCTCTGGAAGCTCGACCACTCGGACTTCGCTGACGTCGCGGACGGCCGGGAGGACCTCGTCCCGGTGAAGGTCGTCGAGCAGTTCACGAAGGGCGCGATCGAGGCCGCCGACGAGAGCTACGGACTGGCGCCCGACGACGTCGTCTTCCTGCGGGACGCCAGCGGCGCCGGCCGGTCGACCGCGGAACGCCTCGCCGACCGCGAGCCCCGCGTCGTGCTCCGGCAGGGCGGGCTCTCGGAGGCCGCCGACGAGGTCCTGTTCGACCGCGGGATCCCCGTCGCGCCGGCCGACGACGTCACGATCCAGGAGATCGACGACCTCGCGGTCGCCCGCGACCGCGAGGTCGGGGCCGCCATCGAAGACTGGGAGGACCGCGCGGCCGAGCGCCGCAAGGACCGCACCGGCGAGATGGTCGATCGGCTGATCAGCGAACACCGCGCGGCCGCGGACGGCGAACGCGGCGAGGGGACCGGAACCGGCGACTGACGCCCTCGACTCCGGCTTCGGCTTCGATCCCGGTCTGGCGCCGCCGCGACCCCGAGTGGAGGCGTCCCGCTCCGATCCCGCGGGATCCCCCGAAAGCTATAGGCGCCCCGGCCGTTCGGCACCGACATGTACGCGCCCCTCCAGGGTCCGATGGGGCCCGTCCCGCCGGAACTGCTGATCGTCGCCCTGCTCGTCACCCTCGCCGTCGCCGTCGCCGGCGGGTACTGGGTCTACAAGGACGCCACTCGCCGCGGCAGCGACAGCGCCGCGCTGTGGGCGGTCGTCGTCGGCGGGGCGTTCCTGCTGGGGCTCCTGTTCGGGATCGTCGCGCTGATCGCGTACTTCGTGGTCGGGCGGCCCGACGCGCCCGAACGGACCCTCTGACCGCCCCGGGGTCGGATCCGCGACAGCTCCTACAGCCCGCCCCCCATTCCGAAGGTCCGCATCACCGATCCGAGCAGTCCGCGAGCGACGAGCACCAGACCGACCAGTATCAGCGCGAGGCCGGCGGCGACGAGGAGGTTGGCGTACGCGACGAGCCCCAGACCGCCGAGCAGCAGGAGGACGCCGGCGGCCCCGGTCGAGCCGAGCTTGTCGAGCATAGCGGGGCTGGCGGTGGGACGCAAAAAAGCGGTCCGATACGGCCGCCCCGCGGCCGATCGGTCCCTTTGTAAAGTTTAACCGTCCGCCTGCCGAACGACCTGTCATGAGCGACAGCGACAGCCGGAAGGACCTTCGAATGCCGGACGAGGACGAGGTGTTCGCCGTCGTGACGAACATGCTCGGCGCCAACCGCGTGAAGGTACGCTGCATGGACGGGCAAGAGCGGACCGCCCGCATCCCGGGACGGATGCAGAAGCGCATCTGGATCCGCGAGGACGACGTCGTCCTCGTCGAGCCGTGGGACTGGCAGGACGAGAAGGCCGACATCACCTGGCGCTACGAGAAACAGGAGGCCGACCAGCTCCGACGCGAGGGCCACATCCAGGAGTGACCGCGCTCACATGACCGCAACGGTCCCCGCTTCCCACCGGGCCGCCCTGTTCGCGCTGTGCGACCGAATCCCCCACGGCTGGCCGTGGGCGGTGACGGCCAGCGCGAACCTGGCGCTGCGCGGGTTCGACGTCTCCCCCGGCGACGTGGACGTGACCGCGGACGGCGAGACCGTCTACGACGTCGCCGACCTGTTCTCGGAGGCGGTCGTCCGCCCGGTCCGGCCGCCCGCGTCCGAACCGGGCGACCGGATCCGCTCGCACTTCGGCGCCCTCGAACTGGGGGGCTCCGAGGTCGAACTCATGGGAGAGGTCGAACACCGGATCGACGGGGAGTGGGTGCGGGATCCGCCGGTCGCGGCGACCCGCGAGTTCCTGTCCGTCGGTGACGGCGACCGCCGGGTTCCGGCGATGGGGCTGGACTACGAGGCGCGGGGCTACCGCGCCCGCGGGGAGCACGACCGCGCCGCCCGCATCGAGCGCCGCCTATGACCCGGCGCGAGGACTACGGCCTGCTCGACCAGGAGGCGGTCGAGGGAGTCGGCGACGAGTGGGAGCAGGTCGACGTCGAGGACACGGAGGCCGACACTATCGCGCGCCAGCAGGACCGGGAGTTCCTGGAGTTCCGCAAGCGCATCAAGGACTCCGAGGGGCTCAAGGTCGAGGCGTCGGTGTTCGACGACGCCACGTTCGCCGCCATCTACAAGCTCGTCCAGGACGGCCACATCGAGGCCTTCGGCGGTCCCGTCTCGACGGGCAAGGAGGCCGCGGTCTACACCGCGCTCGGCCCGGAGGGGACGGTCGCGGTGAAGGTCTACCGCATCTCGGCCAGCGACTTCCGGCAGATGCGGGACTACCTCGACGGGGACCCCCGGTTCGAGGGGATCGGCAGCGACAAGAAGAAGGTCGTCCTCGCGTGGACGCGCAAGGAGTTCGCCAACCTCAACCGCGCTCGCGAGGCCGGCGTCCGGGTTCCGGAACCCATCGCCGTCGAACGCAACGTCCTCGTGATGGAGTTCGTCGGGAGCGACGAGGGCCAGCGCGGCCGCCGGCTGGCGGAGGTCCACGTCGAGAACCCGGAGACCGCCTTCGAGGTCGTCCGGGAGTACGTCCGCCGGCTCTACGACGCCGGGCTGATCCACGGGGACCTCAGCGAGTACAACCTCGTCGTTCACGACGGCCAGCTGTACGTCATCGACCTCGGGCAGGCCGTCACCGTCCACCACCCCAGCTCCCGCGAGTTCCTCGAGCGGGACTGCCGGAACGTGGCGAAGTTCTTCGCCCGGCAGGGCGTCGACACCTCCGGGGAAGAGCTGCTGGCGTACGTCACGAGCGAGGCGGATCCCGACCGCTGACGGGGCGACCTCCCGCCCGTCGGGGTCGCCCTCGTCCCGTTCCCGTTTCCCGACCCCGGCCGGCGTCGGCGTGCGAAATCGTTTTTGGGTCGCTCTCCCTTCGTTGGCCTGTGACACCCCTCCGCTGGCGGTGGCACTGGCGCCCGCTTCTCCCGCCAGCGGACAGTGCCAGTTCCGCGCGCACCGCGGCCTAACCGCGCCGCGGCGGGCCGGCGCTCCCTTCGCTCGGTTCTCCTCGTTCGTCCGCCGACCGCTCGCGACCAGAGTTCCACGTATGCCCGACGACGCCGACCCGACAGCACCGATCGACCCGACCGAGACAGACGCGGGGCCCGACTACCGACGGCTCCTCGAGCGGTTCGGCGCCGACCCGCTGACCGACGACCAGCTCGCCCGCTTTCCCTCCCCGCCCCACCCGCTGCTCCGGCGAGGGGTCTACTACGCCGGCCGGGACGTCGACCGCCTGCTGGCGGCCGCCGAGCGCGGCGACCCCGTCTCCGTCGTCACCGGGGTCGGTCCCTCGGGGCCGATGCACCTCGGCCACGCCGTCACGTTCTACTTCGCGAAGTGGCTCCAGTCGGAACTGGGCGCGCACGTCTACGTGCCGCTGTCCGACGACGAGAAGTACCTCACCCGCGGGCAGGACCTCCGGGAGACCCGCCGACACACCCGGGAGAACCTCCGGGACCTGCTGGCGGTCGGCTTCGACCCCGAGCGCACCCGGTTCGTGGTCGACACCGCCGACGCCGACGTGGTCTACCCGCTCGCGACGGCGCTGGCGAAGGATCTCACGCCCGCGACCGTCGAAGCGGTCTACGGCGACCCGGGAAACGTCGGAGCGGGGTTCTACCCGGCCGTCCAGGCCGCCCACCTCCTGCTCCCGCAGTTCGTCCGGGGGCCCCACGCCACGACCGTCCCCGTCGCCGTCGACCAAGACCCCCACGTCCGTGTGGCCCGGGACGTGGCCGCCAAGGAGCGGTTCCCCGCCGAGAAGCCCGGCGCGCTGCTCGCGACCTTCCTCCCCGGGCTCGCCGGCCCGGGCAAGATGTCCAGCAGCGAGGACGTCCCCCGGATCGAACTCACCGACGACCCGGAGGCGGTCCGGGCGACGGTTCGCGAGCACGCCTACTCCGGGGGCCGAGAGAGCCTCGACGCCCACCGCGAGCACGGCGGCGACCCGGCGGTCGACGTCGCCTTCCGGTATCTCCACGCGTTCTTCGAGGCGGACGACGCGACCGTCGCTCGCCTCGCCCGGGAGTACCGCTCGGGGGAGTTGCTCACCGGCGAACTCAAGGGGTACGCCGCCGATCGGATCGGCGAGTTCCTCGCGGCCCACCAGGAGCGCCGGCCGGAGGGCGACCTCCTGACTGCCCTGGAGCCGTACCGGCTGACCGGCGCCGAGCGCGAACGAGCGCTCGGCGCAGTCGGTCTCGGACCGGGGGTGGCGGACGCTCCCGCGGGACGCGAAGAGTGAACCCGTCGGCGCCCCATCGCCCGGCGTGGCCGACGCTCCGACGGACGGGATCGCAGTCCGCGAGACGACCGCCGCCGACGTGCGGGGGGTCCGCCGGGTCGCCCGCCGGTCGTGGACCGCGGCCTACGGGGACGCCCTCGACGGAGAGACCGTCGACCGCGCGATGGCCGAGTGGTACGACCCGGAGGCGCTGCGTGATCTGATCGAGCGCGGCGACGTCGAGCACCTCGTGGCGGTCGATCCCGACGCTGCTCGCGAAGGGTACGCCACCGGGAGCGACCGCGCCGATCCGACGGAATCGGTCGTCGGCTACGCCGGCGGCGGCGTCGAGAGATCGACGGGGTCCGTCGCGGCGCTGTACGTCGCTCCCGAGCGGTGGGGCGAGGGGATCGGGACGCGACTGGTCGAGCGACTGCTCGCCGCGCTGCGCGACCGCGGGGCGGAGCGGGCCGAGGTCCGCGTGCTCGCCGCCAACGACGTCGGCCGTTCGTTCTACGAGTCGCGGAGGTTCGACGCCGTCGAAGAGCGCGGGACCGACCTCTTCGGGGAGCCGTGCACCGAGGTGACTTACGCGCGGCCTCTGTAGCGCCGGACCCGGGCCGCGACCCTCGTGAGACCCTGACACTCCCGGCGAAGGCTTGAAACGCTACCGCCCGCTAGGCCGGATATGCAACACGTGACGATTCCGCAGGACCGCATCGGCGTCCTCATCGGCGAGGGCGGGACGACGATGCGGCGGATCGAGGACCGCGCCGAGGTCCGCCTCGACATCGACTCCGAGACGGGGTCGGTCGCCATCGAGAAAGTCGGCGACCCCGTCCGCGGGCTGAAGGGCCCGGACATCGTCCGCGCGATCGGTCGCGGCTTCGCCCCCGACGAGGCGCTGACGCTGCTCGACGGCGACATGCGGATGTTCGAGGCGATCGATCTCGACGCCGCGACACGCAACCGCAACGACCTGCGGCGCCAGAAGGGTCGGCTCATCGGCGAGAACGGCCGCACGCGGGAGCTGATGGAGGAGCTGACGGGCGCGTCGGTCGTCATCTACGGATCGACGCTGTCGATCATCGGCGATCCCGAGGAGGTGGAGGCGGTCCGCAACGCGGCGGAGATGATCCTCGACGGCGCGCCCCACGGCGCCGTCTACTCCTACCTCGAGCGGCGCCGCTCGGAGATGGACGAGGGCGGCCTCAACTACCACGAGTTCACCGGCTGACGGAGCGCACGTTTCTCCCGCCCGAGGCTGTCGCCACCGATCCTGCAGAGCCGTGAGGGCTGTTCCCAACCCGCAGGCTTTTCGCGCGGGCAGCCGTCACCCGGGGGCATGGTCTGGAACGACGCCGAGACGATCGACCGCGAGCAGCGCCGCCGCCGGCAGGACCGGCGGCTCCGGGACGTCGTCGCCTCCGTCGCCGAGCGGGTGCCGTTCTACCGGGAGGCGTTCGCCGATGCCGGCGTCGATCCCGGTGAGGTCGAGGGGATCGACGACCTCGCCGGCCTCCCGTTCACCTCGAAGGAGGACCTCCGCGAGCACTACCCCGACGGGCTGTTCGCGCTCCCCCGGTCGGACCTGAACTGCCTCCACGCCTCCTCCGGGACGACCGGAACGCCCAAAGTAGTAGGGTACGCCGACCGCGACCTGGAGATCTGGCGGGAGGTGATGGCCCGATCGCTGGTCGCGGCCGGCGTCGGGCCGGAAGACACCCTCCAGAACGCCTACGGCTACGGGCTGTTCACCGGCGGCCTGGGCTTTCACTACGGTTGCCAGGAACTCGGGGCCGCGGTGCTCCCGATCGGCGGCGGGAACACCGACCGGCAACTCCGCTTCCTCCGGGACCTCGGCAGCGAGGTACTGGCGTGTACGCCCTCCTACGCGCTGTATCTCGCCGAGCAGGGCGAGAAGCGGGGGATCGACGTCGCCGACCTGCCGGTGTCGGCGGTCGTCTACGGGGCCGAACCCTGTACCGATCCGATGCGAGCGGCCATCGAGGAGCGTCTCGGCGCCGCCGGGTTCGACATCTACGGGCTCTCGGAGATCATCGGGCCCGGGGTCTCCGTCGAGTGCGAGGCCCGCGACGGTCTGCACGTTCACTCCGACCACTTCTACCCGGAGGTGATCGACCCCGAGACCGGCGAGGTCCTGCCGGCCGGCGAGGAAGGCGAACTCGTAGTGACGACGCTGACCAAGCGGGGGATGCCCGTGATCCGCTACCGGACCGGGGACGTGACGACGCTGTACCCGGACGCCTGCGACTGCGGCCGCACGACCGTCCGGATGGACAACGTGACCGGGCGGACCGACGACCTGCTCGTCGTCCGCGGTGCGAACCTCTACCCCAGCGAGGTCGAGGCCGCGGTGCTCGACCTCGAGGGGGTCGCTCCCCACTACCGGATCGACCTCTACCGGGAGGGCGCCCTCGACGAGTTCGAAGTCACCGTCGAGACCGCTCCCGGCGTCGACGGCGAGGCGCTCCGCGAGCAGGTCCGCGAGCGCCTCGAGGACCGCTTGGCGGTCGCCCCCGACGCCGTCTCCGTCGTCGGCCCGGGCGGCATCGAGCGCACGGAGACGGGCAAAGCCCGCCGCGTGTACGACCACCGCGAGGAGTGAGCCGCGCCTGCCCTCGCCGGAGCGCGCCGCCGCCCCCGGCGCGCGGAAATTCGCGCCGAAACCAAGAGTTATATATCAGTGATGCTACATCCCGGCGACGGCGCGTCGTAGTAGGCAACAGCGTCCACACGACGCATCCGGGGCGCTCGCCGTCACGCCCCTCTCCGGGAGCATCGACCGATCGCATCCTCGCGGCACGCTGTCCGTATCCGGACTGCCCAGTGGCGGATCTGCTAGCGCGGGCCACCCGCGGCGACTTCCGCGCCGCCAGCGATCCGGCATGCGGTCCGGACGACGCTCGTTCTCGTCCCGGCGTCGCGTTCCGAGCGCTCCTCGCGGCCCCGTAGCTCCGGGTCAGGCCGCGTTCAGTTCGTCGAGGGTCTCCTCGAGGGCCGCCAGCAGGTACCGGACGTTCTTCGGGCGCGCCGAGTACCCCATGCAGCCGATCCGGAACACTTCTCCCGAGAGGTCGCCCAGGCCGCTCGCGATCTCGAGGTCGTACTCCTCGAGGAGGTGGTCGATCACCACCTCGTCGTCGACGCCCTCGGGGACGCGCACGGTGTTGAGGCTCGGCAGCCAGTAGGCGTCGTCGGCGTAGCGCTCCAGGCCGACCTCGTCGAGTCCGTCGACGAGGGTGCCGGCGACCTCGCGGTGGCGCTCCCAGCGGTTCTCGATGCCCTCCTCGGCGGCGATCCGCAGCGCCTCGCGCAGCGCGTACACCGTCGAGATGGGCGTGGTGTGGTGGTACTGGCCGTCGCCCCAGTAGTCGTCGAGTTCCGTCAGGTCGAGATACCACGACCGGACGGGTTCCTCGCGGCCGCGGATCTTCTCGCGGGCGCGCTCGCCGACGGTCAGCGGGCTCATGCCCGGCGGCGCAGAGAGGCACTTCTGGCCCGCGGAGTAGGCGACGTCGATCCCCCAGTCGTCGGTCCGGAGCTCCACGCCGCCGAGCGACGTGACCGCGTCGGCGACCACCACCGCGCCGTGGTCGCGGGCGGCCTCGGTCAGTGCCGGGACCTCCGGCTGGAGGACGCCCGTCGACGTCTCGGCGTGGACGAAACAGACGACCTCGGGATCGTGATCCTCGCAGGCTCCGCGCACGTCCGCCACGTCCAGCGGCTCGCCCCACGGCGCGTCGACGCTCACCGGATCGCCGCCCGCCCGGCGGACCATCTCGGCCATCCGCCCGCCGAAGTAGCCGTTCGACGGGACGAGCGCGGTGTCACCCGGTTCGACCACGTTCGCGATGGCCGCCTCCATCGCCGCCGATCCCGTGCCGCTGATCGGGAGCGTCCACTCGCTGTCCGTCCGAAAGACGTACCGGAGCAGCTCCTGGACCTCCTCCATCACCTCGAGGAAGGAGGGGTCGAGGTGGCCGACCGTCGACCCGGTCATCGCGCGCTGCACTCGGGGGTGGACGTCGGTCGGACCCGGTCCCATCAGCGTCCGAACCGGCGGCCGTAGCTCGCCTACGTCGGGTGCGTCGGTCATGGGTTCGTCTTCCCTTTCGAGGACAGGTCGAAAAGCACACCGGTTCGACCGATCGCGGACCGCTTCGAGGGTTCGATACGGCGACGAACGCCCGGGGGCGCACCGACCGTCGAGAGATATGCCGAACGTGCCCTCGAGGATCGGAATTCCGCTGTAACCCGAACGGTTGCTGTTGCAAGCCCAGCGGCTATCCCCGTTTCGGGAGCAGACAAAGAGGATTCATGTCCGACTCTACTGACGACGAGACACAGTTCGACGAGGCGGCACTCCGGACCGACGGCGGCGAGCAGGAGATGGAGGACGAAGAGGAGCAGGAAGCGGAAGGAGACGGAGAGGAGCAGGAAGCCGAGGGAGACGAAGAGGAGCAGGAAGCCGAGGGGGACGGAGAGGAGCAGGAGGGTGGGGACAGGCGCTCCGAGGACATGTCCCCCGAGGGCGTCGCGAGCCGCGACGAGGGGACCGACGTCGCCTTCCTCAATCTCCAGGGACTGAACCTCAACGTACTCGGCCTGGACGTCGAGCTGAGCGAACTCGTCCTCGACGTCGAGGCCGTCGAGGGCGACGGTAACCTGCTGGGGAACCTCCTGTCGTCGGTCGCCGGGCTGCTCGACGGCGGACTCGGGAGTCTACTCGACGGTCTCGGGATGGACTTCGACATCGGGGAGAAGCTCTCCTCGGTCGCCGACAGCGTGCGGAGCGCCCTCGGCGACGCCTTCGAGGACGTCCCGATGAGCGACATCCTCACCCAGGTCCTCACCGGCGTCATCTCCCAGGCGCTCGGGCTCGACAGCGTGACGGGCGACGACGAGTCCGAGGAGGGCGACGAGAGCGAAGAGGCCTCCGACGAGTCCGAGGAGTCCACAGAGGAGGACGAGGGAAACGAGGAGAGCGAGGAGTAGGAATGAGTGACCAGTCGCTCGCCAGTCGCATCGACTTCGCCCGGCTGCTCCGGGACGTCGACTTCGGGGAGGCCTTCGAGGGGACCGGCTTGGAGGGGCTCTTCGAGGGCGACGGCGGGATCGGCGAGACCGCCGGCGCTCGGCTCGGAGAGCTGCTCGGCGCGCTGATCGGGGAGGTCCTCGGTCGGACGCTCGGAACGACGCTGCTCCAGCAACTCCTCGATATCGGGGGTGACGATGGCGGAGAGTGACTCGCTCGGCGACGCCATCGCCGAGAAGGTCGAGGAGCAACTGACCGACGCCGATGTGGCCGCCGAGGTCGGCCGGTCGATCGGCGCCACCGCGGGCCGGACGATCGGGGCCCGAGCCGGCGCCGCCGCCGAGGACGCGGTCCGCGAGGGACTCGACGAGGGGCAGTCGCTGGGCGAGATCGCGCGCGCCGCCGCCGAGGCCGTCGCGGAGACGCTCCGGAACCTGCTGACCGATCGCGAGGCGCTCGCGGACCTGATCGACGACCTGAAGCAGGTCGGCGCGGAGGAGGCCGTCGGACAGGTCGTCGGGACCGGCTCCGACGCCGCCGACGAAGGGACCGATTCCGCGACGGACGCTGCGGATTCGGCGACCGAAGCGGTGGAGTCAGCGGCGGACGCCGCGACCGACGCCACCGACGAAGCGGCCGATTCCGCGACGGGCGCTGCGGATTCGGCGACCGAGGCGGTCGAGTCGGCGGCGGACGCCGCGACCGACGCTGTTCCCGACATCACCGACGAAGAAGGCGAAGAGGAGTCGGAGGGTGGAGGCGAAGAGGAGTCAGAGAGTGAAGGCGAAGAGGGCCAAGACGAAGGGGAGTCGGAGGGTGAAGGCGAGGAAGACGAAGACGAAGAGGAGTCGGAGAGCGAAGGCGAAGCGGGCGAAGAAGGCGGGGGTCCCGGCGGACTCCCTCAGGACGCCGACCAGCTCCGCGAGGAGACCTTGCGCGAACTGCTCGACGTGATGTCGTACAACGAACTCCAGTCGATCGCCAAGGAGGTCAACGTGAGGGCGAACCTCTCTCGCGACGAGATGACCGACCGCATCGTCGAGGAGTTCTCGAGCGAAGGAGACGAGGGCGAGGAGAGCCAAGAGGAGTAGTATGACCGACGACGACCCGGCCGATCGCGTCGAGGCGGTCCTCGCCGACGCCCGCGGCGCGGTCGAGGACGCGACCGACGACGGGGAGGTCGCGGCGACGCCGACGCTCCGGGCGGTCTCGAACGCGGCCGCCGGGCTCGTGGACGAGGCCGACTCGGCGGACCTACTCGCGGCCGTCGGACTCGACGATGAGGACTACGACTCCGTCCCCGAGGCCATCGGCCAGGGGGAGCCCGAGCGGGTGCGCGAACTCGAACAGCTCCTGAAGCTCTCGAGGCTCGCCGACGCCTGGGACGACTCCGAGGGCGACCAGATCAGGTCGGAGCTCCCCGAACTGTTCGACGTGACGACCGGAGAGGGAGCGAGCGCCGGTGGCGAGGCGTCCGGCGATCAGGAGAGCGAGGCCGCCGAAGCGGCCGACGACAGCGAGGAAAGTGAGGAGAGCGTCGTCGAGTCGGTAGTCGAGCGAGTCACCGACGACGAATCCGAGGAGAGCGACGAGGACGGGATCGTCGTGCGGGCCGTCGAGAGCATCGCCGAGGACGACGAGGCCGAGGACACCGAGGACGACGGAGCGGTCGCGAGCGCGGTCGAGCGCGTCGCCGAAGCGGCCGCGGATCCCGACGGGAGCGGAGACGACGAGGAGAGCGTCGTCGAGTCGGTGGTCGAGCGGGCCACCGACAACCGAGAGGAAGCCGCCGAGTCCAGCGAGGAGAGCGACGGTGCGGACCCCGATGAGGGCGAAACCCCGGATGACGGCGTCATCGAGTCGGTGGTCGAGCGGGTCACCGACGACGAATCCGAGAGGAGCGACGAGGACGAGGGGATCGTCGAGTCGGCGCTCCGGTCGCAACTGGAGGACGCCGTCGGGCAGTTCCGGGAGGGCATCGAGCGGGCCCAGGCCGACCTCGACGCCCTCCGGGCGGTCGGCGACGACGGTGACGGCGAGGGAGAGAAAGAGGAAGAGGCCGATCGGACCTCCGATGGCAACCAGGGCAGCGGGACGCGTCACTCGACGATTCCGGACAGCGACGCCAGGGCGACGCGTCACTCGACGATTCCGGACAGCGACGCCCGTGCCACACGTCACTCGACGGTCCCGGACGGCGAGACCTCGGATCGGTGACTGGTCCGCGCCGCTCTGGGGCGTTCCCGGTTTCTCAGGCGAGGAGCTGTTCGAACAGGCCGCGCTGTGCGCGCCGGAGGCGCTCGAGGAACGCGGACTTGCTGATTTCGAGGTCCTCGGCGACGTCGGCGGCGTCGGCCTCCCGGGGGACGGCGAAGTAACCCGCAGCGACGGCGGCGCGCAGTGCCGCCTCCTGCGGCGGCGTGAGGTCCCACCGCTGGGCGACGGGAACGTCTCCGTCGGCGCCCAGCGGGGAGACCCGCTCGAGGTCCACCCCGACGGTCTCGCCGGCGCGGTCCATCACACCCCGGAGGACCTCGTGGCCCACTACCGCGCCGGTGAAGCGGGCGCTGCCGTCGCGGTAAGTCAGCGATTCGGCGGCGAACCCCTCGCTGACGAGGTCGTGGACGACGCAGGGGGCCTTCGAGAGACAGCGGAAGTTCGCGCGGCCCTCGACCCGGGCGCGGTGGAGGTACCTGAGGCGGTCGTCGCCGTCGAGGCGACTAGCCAGCGCCGGGTCGTCCGGCGCGCTGAACTGCAACAGCGCGTAGCCGTCGTCACGCAGTTGGGGCGGCCGGGCGTCGATGGTCACGCCCCCGGCGGCCTCCGCCAGCGGGCAGCCGTCGCCAGTGACGGCGAACTCCACGACGAGACACTCCTCGATCATGCGGCGTGTCACCTCGCCGAAAACATAAAACCCGTCCGTGTGGCGGTCCGAGTGGAGCGGGACTAACACCAAGAGAAGCGTTACCACACGACATGGACGTTCGACCCGCGGATCCGGCCGACGTTCCGGCGCTCCGGTCGATCGCTCGCTGCTCCTGGGAGCAGGCCCCGGCGCTCACCCGGGAGACGGCCACCGAGTCCGTCGAGGAGTGGTACGACGAGGAGCGGTTGCGCGGGGACGTCGCGCCGGCGACGTCCTCGTGTCGGTCGCCGTCGCGGAGCTGTACGTCGATCCGGACCGCCGCCGGGAGGGGATCGGATCGCGCCTGCTGGAGCGCACCCGCCGAGAGCTAGCCGGTCGCGGCGTCGACCGCGTGCAGGCCATGGTGCTCGCGGCCAACGACCCGGGCGCGGCGTTCTACCGCGCCGACGGATTCGAGCCGGTTTCGACCGGCGAGACGGTCATCGGGGGCGAGACCTACCCCGAGCGCGTCTACGAGCGACCCGCCGAGCAGATACTTAAAGACTGGCGTGCCATCCAGTAGCACGCCCTCCGGGGACGGCCACGTGTCGCGATTCCTCGAACGGTCACGACAGATTTATATAGAACCGCAGACAACGGTTCGATTGATTATGGCTCAACAGATGGGTAACCAGCCCCTCATCGTACTGTCCGAGGAGAGTCAGCGCACCTCCGGGCGGGACGCCCAGTCGATGAACATCACGGCCGGGAAAGCCGTCGCGGAGGCCGTCCGCACGACGCTCGGCCCGAAGGGGATGGACAAGATGCTCGTGGACAACACGGGCAACGTCGTCGTCACCAACGACGGGGTCACGATCCTCGACGAGATGGACATCGAGCACCCCGCAGCGAACATGATCGTCGAGGTCGCCCAGACCCAGGAGGACGAGGTCGGCGACGGCACCACGACTGCGGTCGTCATCGGCGGCGAACTCCTCGCGAAGGCCGAGGACCTGCTGGACCAGGAGATCCACGCGACGATCCTGGCCCAGGGGTACCGCCAGGCCGCCGAACAGGCCAAGGAGATCCTCGAGGACATGGCCATCGAGGTCTCCGCCGACGACTCGGAGATCCTCGAGCAGATCGCCGCCACGGCGATGACCGGCAAGGGCGCCGAGAACTCCAAGGAACTGCTCTCGGAGCTCGTCGTCGACGCCGTTCAGGCGGTCGCCGACGAGGACGACATCGACACGGACAACGTGAAAGTCGAGAAGGTCGTCGGCGGCAGCGTCGACGAGTCCGAACTCATCGAGGGCGTCATCATCGACAAGGAGCGCGTCCACGACAACATGCCCTACCACGTCGAGGACGCGAACGTCGCCCTGCTGGACACGGCCATCGAGGTCCAGGAGACCGAGATCGACGCCGAGGTCAACGTCACCGACCCCGACCAGCTCCAGCAGTTCCTCGATCAGGAGGAGGAACAGCTCCAGGAGATGGTCGACCAGCTCGTCGACGTCGGCGCCGACGTGGTCTTCTGCCAGAAGGGCATCGACGACATGGCCCAGCACTACCTCGCCCAGGAGGGCATCCTCGCGGTCCGCCGGGCCAAGAAGTCCGACATGAAGCGCCTCGCCCGCGCGACCGGCGGCCGCATCGTCTCCAACCTCGACGACGTCACCGACGAGGACCTCGGGTTCGCCGGCAGCGTCGCCGAGAAAGACATCGGCGGCGACCAGCGCGTCTTCGTCGAGGACGTCGAGGAGGCCAAGTCGGTCACGCTCGTGCTCCGCGGGGGCACCGAGCACGTCGTCGACGAGGTCGAGCGCGCCATCGAGGACTCGCTGGGCGTGGTGCGCGTCACGCTGGAGGACGGCCAGGTCCTCCCCGGCGGCGGCGCACCCGAGACCGAGCTCGCGCTCCAGCTCCGCGACTACGCCGACTCCGTCGGCGGCCGCGAGCAGCTGGCAGTCGAGGCGTTCGCAGACGCCATCGACGTGATCCCGCGCACCCTCGCGGAGAACGCCGGCCTCGACCCCATCGACTCGCTGGTCGACCTGCGCAGCAAGCACTCCGGCGGTGACACCACCGCGGGACTGGACGCCTACACCGGTGACGTCGTCGACATGGAGGGCGACGGCGTCGTCGAACCGCTGCGCGTGAAGACCCAGGCCGTCGAGTCCGCGACGGAGGCCGCCGTGATGATCCTCCGGATCGACGACGTCATCGCCGCCGGCGACCTGAAGGGCGGCGGTAGCGACGACGACGACGAGGGCGGCGACATGCCCGGCGGCCCCGGCGGCGGCATGGGCGGCATGGGCGGTATGGGCGGCATGGGCGGTATGGGCGGCGCGATGTGAAAATCGGCGCGTCGCCTCCCGCCTGACCGCCTCCCGCTGCACCGCTCCTCGAACCGTTCCCGTCGACGAAGCGACGTCGTTCCTCGGCGAACCGTACTTACGCGAATAAATCGACGCTTACCGGCAGGGATCCGTCGGTCGCGGTCGACAGCGCCCGGTTCCCGTCGAACGCTCCGAGAGCGCCGTAACATCCGGCTAACGAGGGGCTATTAGTGCTATGTGCGTGTCGTGAACGCGACCGCGTGGTTCGTGCTCGTGGGGACGCGAAACAGCGGGGTGCGGTGTCGGTTGCTCGCGGCGCTCGACGGGGAGGCCCGATCCGTCGACGGGGCAGCGGCAGCGATCGGACTGCCCGCCGAGACCGTCGAGCGCCACCTGGCGGTGCTGCGGGCCAACGGGGTCGTCGTACACCGGGACGACGGGAGGTACGCACCGAGCGACGAGGCCCGGCGCCACCGGGAGGAGATTCCGTCCCTCAGTGGCTCGAACTGATCGCCGGCTACCGTTCGCCGGCCAGTTCCGCCTCGAAGGTGGCCGCGAACTCCTCGAGGACGGCGTGACGGCGTTCGGCCAGCGCCCGGCCGGCGTCGGTGTACATCCGCTCGCGCAGCGAGAGGAGCTTCGACCGGAGGTGTGCGAGTTGCCCCGCCTCGGGGTCGTCGACGGCGCCGTGCATCGGGAATCCCTCGCTGCCTCCGTGGGCGAAACACCGGCCGATCCCGACTGCGCCCATCGCGTCGAGGTTGTCGGCGTCCCCGAGCAGGCGCGCTTCCCGGCTGTCGGGGTCCGGCCCCGTCGAGTATCGGTGGGCGCGCACGCAGTGGGCGACAGCGTCGGTCTCGCCGCCGCAGGCGCCCGTCGCCGAGAGGACCTCTCGGGCGCGGGCCGCCCCCCAGGCGGCGTGGTCGTCGATCTCTCCCCGGGCCTCCCGCTCGCGGCCGACGTCGTGGAGATAGACGGCGGCGAGTACGACCGCCCGGTCGGCCCCGGGTCCGACCAGCCGCTCGGCGAGGCGCTCGACGCGCTCGACGTGGCGCCAGTCGTGGGCCGGGCCGGCGGCCTCGAAGTGCGGACGGGCGCGTTCGCGGACCGCGTCGAGGTCGATCACACTGGGGACGGGACTCGGCTCCCGATAGGCGTTTCCCTCCTCCGGAGCGAGCGCTCCGCAGTCTTACTCCTCGACGTCCAGTTCGAACTGCTCGTACTCGCTGATCGCGTTGAGCACGACGCTGGTGTTCGACTCCTTGACGTTGGCGTCGCTGAGTAGCTCCTTGATCTGGCGGTTCATGCCGTCCGTGTCGCGGAACTTGCCGATCGCGATCACGTCGTGGTCGCCGGTCACCTCGTAGACCGAGACCATCTGGTCGGCCTCTCGGAGGGCGTCGGCGACCTCCTCGATCGCGTTGCCCTCGACTTTCAGTTGGACGACCGCGGTGACGTCGTAGCCGAGCGCGTCGTAGTCGACGACCGGCGTGTACCCCTCGACGACGCCCCGGGATTCGAGGTCCTTGAGGTGGTTGGACACCGTCGTCACGGAGACGTCGAGTTCTTCGGCCAGACTCCGGAGACTCGCCCGACCGTCCCGCAGGAGGGCATTCACGAGCTTCTCGTCGAGATTTTCGTACGTCATCACGCTCACGGTGTGTCTCCCCCTACTATAATTTTACGAATATTCACTTCTTAGCCGGGTAGGCGAGGGTTGCGCTGACCAGTACGGCTTTGTATGATTAGACGGTTGTATGGACCGTCGGACAAAAATGACAAACCCAAACGTAAAACCGGACGGTGGGCTGACCGCGGACGCCCAGGGCGTCATCGACGAGATCGAGGCGGAGAACGTCGACTTCCTGCGCATCCAGTTCACCGACATCCTCGGAACGGTTAAAAACGTCTCTATTCCTGCGAGCCAGGCGGAGAAGGCCTTCACCGACGGGATCTACTTCGACGGATCCTCGATCGAGGGGTTCGTCCGCATCCAGGAGAGCGACATGCGGTTGATGCCCGACGCGAGCACCTTCGCGGTGCTCCCGTGGCGCGACCGCGAGGACGGCACGGCGAGCGCGCGGCTGATCGCCGACGTGCTCGACACCAAGACGGGCGATCCCTTCCCCGGCGACCCCCGGCGCGTCCTGAAGCGCGCGATCAGCCGCGCCCGGGACATGGGCTACGAGGTCAACGTCGGCCCCGAACCCGAGTTCTTCCTGTTCGAGGAGGACGAGGACGGCAACGCGACGACGACCACCCACGACTCGGGCGGGTACTTCGACCTCGCGCCCCGCGACCTCGCCAGCGACATCCGGCGGGACATCATCTACGGCCTCGAGGCGATGGACTTCGAGGTCGAGGCGAGCCACCACGAGGTCGCCGAGGGGCAACACGAGATCGACTTCAAGTACGACGACGCGCTGACCACCGCCGACAACATCGCGACGTTCCGGTCGGTCGTCCGCGCCATCGCCGCCGAGCACGACACCCACGCGACGTTCATGCCCAAGCCCATCGCGGGCATCAACGGCAGCGGGATGCACACCCACCTCTCGCTGTTCACCGAGGACGGCGAGAACGTCTTCCACGACGAGAACGACGAGTTCAACCTCTCGACGGAGGCCAAGCAGTTCCTCGCCGGCGTCCTCGAACACGCCCCGGCGATCACGGCCGTCTGCAACCCGACGGTCAACAGCTACAAGCGGCTGGTGCCGGGCTACGAGGCGCCGGTCTACGTCGCCTGGTCCGACGTCAACCGCTCGGCGCTGATCCGCAAGCCCGACTCCCGGGTGCCGGCGGCCTCGCGCATCGAACTGCGCTCGCCCGACCCGGCGTGTAACCCCTACCTCGCGCTCGCCGTCATGATCCAGGCGGGCCTGGAAGGGCTCGATCAGGGCCTCGAGGCCCCCGACCCCGTCCGGGAGAACATCTACGAGTTCGACGAGGAGAAACGCGAAGAGTACGGCATCGACACGCTGCCGCCGAACCTCGGCCGCGCCATCGACACCCTCGAGGACGACGAGGTCGTGATGGACGCGCTCGGCGACCACGTCGCCGGGAAGTTCATCGAGGCCAAGCGTGCCGAGTACGACGAGTACCGCGCGTCGGTCTCCGACTGGGAACTCGAGCGCTACCTCGAGAAGTTCTAGGCCCCGATCCGCCCGCCGTCCCCCCCGCAGTTCTCACCTCGTCTCCCCCGAGAGCGCGGCGTCCGGGAGCGCGTCCCGCTGTCGGTCGCGCGGTCCGTCCCGACCGGTTACGACCTCACCGGGTCCGGGCGACGGCCCCCGACGCGACGGCCGACCACCGGCGCCGCGAGCACGCCGGCGACGACGACCGCGCCGCCGACGAGCGCGACCGGCGCCGTCGGTTCGAGCGAGTAGAGCACTCCGAAGCCGGCGACCGCGGCGCCGGCGACCGCGACTCCGATCCCGGCTTCTCGGCGCGCGAGTCGGCGGTCGGGGTACTCGGCGACGGCCCGCCAGGTCGCCCAGCCGCCGACTGCGGCCCCGAGGATCGCCGCCGGCTCGAAGCGGATCCCGGCGGCGAGCAGGCAGAACGCGGTCGCCCCCAGAGCGACGTCGAAGGCCCGCTCGGGGGTCCGACCGGCGTCGGCGATCCGGTAGGTGGCCGCGAGGTAGGCGGTCCCCAGGACGACGCCGCCGACGACGTCGGAGAGGTAGTGGACGCCGAGGGTCAGCCGCGTCAGTGCGACGACCGCGACCACGGCCCCGGCGACCTGGAGGCGCCGCCTGCGGGTCCAGACGTCGACGACGAGGGCGGTCCCGCCCCAGACGGCGGTCGATCCGAGGGCGTGGCCGCTCGGAAAGCCGAAGCCGTCGGCGAGCACGGCCTCGACGTACACCTGCTGGAGGAGCGCCGGCACCAGTTCGAGCCCCGGGACCGTCTCCGGCGCCGGGGGTCTGGGGAACGCGAAGAGGTACTTCAGTCCCGTCGTGACCGCGGCGACGCCGACCGCGAGCGCGACCAGAAACGCCGCCCGGTCGCGGTCGACGGCGTCGGTGCGCCCGGCCCCGAGATACAGCGCCGTCAGAACGACGAAGTACAGCCACGGATCGCCCAGTTGCGTCACCAGCGCCGACAGGACGACCAGCGGCTCGGAGATCAGCGGCTCTAGCGCCTCGGTGATCCCGACGCCGCGGTCCGGGCCGGGGAGGGCAAGGGGGACCTGCGAGCCCGTCATCGGTCGAGACGAGCCGCTCCAGTGGTGTTACCCTTTCGCCCCGGCGGGACTCAGCTCCGGAAGTTCCGCACCCAGTCGAGCGCCCGGCCGGGGACGCCGGCGGTCTTCAGTCCGACGCCGACGGTGACGAAGACGACGTAGAGACCGAGCGTCGACAGCCAGACGACGATCATCGCGAGCACGGCCCAGAGGCCGCTGTCGAGGAAGTAGAACGCGCCGAGGGTCATCGCGGTCCCGTAGAGGAGCACGAGGTACGGCCCCCACCCGCGGGCTTTCCCGCGGCGCATCCGCGAGCGGACGTACTGTCGGAGGTCCCGCTCCAGTTCGTCGCGGTGGACCGTCCGCTCCTCGACGTTCTCCTCGACCTCCTGGAGCTGGCGCCGGAGGCGGCGGACCTCGGCCTCGAGGTCCTGGTCTCGGTCGCCGCTCCCGCCCGCACCGCGCGGTTCGTCGTACGCTTCGTCCACCGGGCCCGTCTCGCGGGTTGTAGTCGTGTCGTCAGTCATGTGTGACGTGTTGGTGGTCGTCTCTCGCCCCGATCCGATCCCGGGCGTCGACGCCTCGTCGTGGCGCACGCGGCCGGCGAGGACGGCGTTGAGAACGACGCCGGTCAGGAGGACGAGCGCCCCGAAGTAGAGGAACGTGACCAGCAGGATGACCGCCCCGACCGCGCCGTAGGCGTCGCTGCCGGCGACCGAGGCGTAGACGCGAAACGCCGTCTGGAGAACCGTCCACCCGATCGCGGCGAACGCCGCTCCGGGCAGTGCCTCCCGGAGGGTCACGTCGGTGCTCGGGAGGATGTAGTACAGCGGCAGGAAGGTCAGGGTCAACCCGGTCAGCAGGAGGACGGTCCCGAGCGTGCCCAGCAGGCTGACGCCGCCGATCACGAGGTCGAACTCGGGGATCGCCAGCAGCGCGCCGACGACGACGGTGAAGGCGACGCCGCCCCCGACGGCGACGAGCGTGATCAGCCCGTCGCGGAGCTGCTGGAGGATGCCGTCCGGGAGCGGCGCCCGGTAGGCGATCGAGAACGCGACGTCGAGTCCCCGGAAGAGCTTCAGGCCGCTCCAGACCAGCGCGAGGACGGCGATGACCGACGCTCCGGCCTGTCCCCCCTGGTCGGTGATGATGGTACCGATCTGCTCGCCCGCGGCCGCACCCAGTTGCGTCGTCGCCTCCTCGACGACCGCCGTCCGGAACGCCTCGCCGCCGACCGCCGTGGCGACGACGATCGCGAGCAACAGCAGCGGGATCAGCGAAATGAACGCGTAGTAGGCCAGGCTCGCCGCGATGAAGGTGATCCGGTCGGTCTGGATCCCGTGAATCACTCCCCTGACGACGGTCACCGGCCGGGTTGCGGTTCCGCTCACCGGAGGACGGTTCACGCGACGCCCACATATAATCAGGGGAGCCGGAACCGCCACGTCGTCCGTCAGGTCGTCGCGCGTCGGATCGCCTCGACGTCGGCGTCCGTCTTGAACGTCGTCCCGCCGAAGTGGGTCCGGGAGGCCGCGAACCCCTGCTCGCGGAGCCGATCGAGGAACTCGTCCATCCCGATGGCCGAGACGCCCCACTCCTTCGAGAGGCGGTGCTGGTCGTAGTGGGTCGGCTCGTGGAGCTCCGCCTCCAGGCGGTCACAGAGCCGCCGGGCGCGACTGGCGGTCCCCATCCCGTCGTCGATCCGCTCGCGGACGGCAGCCACGGCGTCGGAATCGTGGGCCGGACCGAGCCACAGCGGGCCGGCGGCCTGCGTGTCCGTCCCGCAGTTCGGACAGCACTCGAGCGGGTCGGCGATCAGCCCGCGGTCGTGCTCGCGGTAGAGACACGACGCACAGTGGTAGACGTACCCCAGGTCCCGCAGGGCGTCGTCGGCGTCGGTCGCCCGCCCGCTGACGCGCAGGTACGTCCGGACGTAGTGGCGGGTCGCGTGACTGAACACCGGCCGCGCCCCGACGTCCCGGCGGGCCGCGGTCCGGACGAGCGCCGAGAGCAATACCCGCAGTCCCATCTCGGGGTGGAAGTCCGTGTTGCGCGGGACGGCGCCGTACTTCCGGACGCCGCTGTTGAAGTGCGCGCCGCAGAGCGGCGCGGTGTCGGTCGCGGTCACGCAGAGCAGTTCCGTCGCGCTGCGGGCGGCGGCGTCGTCGAACGGCGCCGGCGTCCCGAATGGGTCGACGTCGACGACGTCGAACCGCCGCTCGTGCATCAGGGCGTTGGCGTCCCGGTGAACGACCTCGCCCGCGAGGTCGTTGCGCGCGAAGTTCGCCCGCGCGAGGTCGACGGCCTCGGGGTCGACGTCACAGCAGGTCGCGGTCCAGTCGGCCGCCGCCGCTCGGACCCCACGGATCCCGGAGGCGGCCGTCGCGTCGAGGTACGTCCCCGGCCCGCCGCGCTCGTCGGCCGCCCAGCGCAGGACCGCGGCGGTCAGGTCCCGGTTGAGCTCCTGTTCGGGGTTGAAGAAGACCACGTCGCCCGCCCCCTCGTCGGGCTGTTCGGGTACCTCGACGGCCACCGACCCTTCCCGGACGTCCATACCCCCGATGTGCCGGCGGGGCGCAAAAGCCCCACGACCCGACCGCGGCTGGCGCTCTCGCCCCCGCCGGTCGCACCGGCGCTTCGGTCGCCGGCCCGTCACGGCGTCCCGGGAGCCTTCGCCCCCGCTCGCCGGCCTCGCGTCGGACGCGCGGCGTGCGGAACCCGAACCGGTTTCTTTCCGGAGGGTAAAGCGCTCCTCGTGACGGACGAGGAGTGGCGGGCGACGCTCGCGGAGGCGGGCGAACTCGACGCCCGCTCGACCGAGCAACTCATCGCGGCCCACGGCTCCCGGGCGACCCGGGCCATCGAGGCCGTCGCCGAGCGGCGGGTCAAGAAGTACCGCGACTTCACCGTCGTCGTCGGCCACTCCGAGGAGTACGTCGTCGAGGACGGCGAGTGCACCTGCGAGGACAGCCGGTACAACCTCGACACCGAGGACCCCTCCCAGCGGTGCTGGCACGCGCTCGCCGTCGAGATCGCGCGCCGGATCGACGCCGTCGACCACCACGACATGTGGTACTCGGAGGTCCGGGAGTTCCTCTGACTGCCCGGCGGCGCGTCACCGACCCTGGGTGTGCCGGGTGGGGAACGCCCCCACGGACAGCCCCTCTCAGATATTACAGCCTCTCTGTCGCTTCCAATAATATGCCGTTTCGGTCCCGCGACCGGTGCTTGTTCGCGAGCGCACGACAGTTACCACCCTGTGACCGCTCAGTTCCTGTATGACTGCCCGATCGATCACTGTCCGAGACGAGGACGACACGACCGTCGCGAGCGACGAGGCCACCGACATCGAGGCGCGCGGGGACAACGTCCCGACTGCCCTCTACACCCTCTCGGAGAAACTGGAGATAGAGCTGTTCCGCTGAGTCCCGCGGCCGGTGACCGCGGGGATCCCCATCGGCGGTCACGCCGCCCGTCGGGACGGAAGCGCTAACTGCCTGCTCCCGGTACCGACGGGAGTGACCGGGTACGACGCAGTCCTGTTCGACAGCGACGGGGTACTGGTCGATCCGCCGGCCCGCGAGACCAAAGCCGAGGCGGTCCGTGCCGCCTTCCGGGCGGTCGAGGCCGACCCCGACCGGGAGCACGTCCGTGCCGTCGTCGACGGCGTAACCGTAGAGGACCTCCGCGAGATCTGTAGCGCCTGCGGGCTCGACGTCGACGCGTTCTGGGCCGCCCGCGAGCGCTGCGACGCGCGCTCCCAGCGTGAGGCCTTCGCGGCCGGCGACCGAGACCGGTACGACGACGTCGACGCGCTGGCCGACGTCGACGCCGTCCGCGCCGTCGTCAGCAACAATCACCACAGCACCGTCGAGTACGTTCTCGACCGGTTCGACCTGCACTCGCTGTTCGACACCTACCGCGGCCGCGAGCGCAGCGTCGAGAGCCTCCGTCTGAAGAAGCCCGATCCCCACTACCTCCGGGAGACGCTCGACCACCTCGGGGTCGACGCCGGCGGGGCGCTCTACGTCGGCGACAGGGGGAGCGACGTCGTCGCGGCCCGGCGAGCGGGGATGGACTCGGTCTTCCTCCGTCGACCCCACTGCGCCGACGCGACGCTCTCGGCGACGCCGACCTACGAGGCGAGCGATCTGTGGGAGGTAGCGCGCCTGTCCGACGGTCGGGAGTGACCCGGGCGACGGCCGCCCGTCAGTCGCACATCTCGACGAAGTTCCGGAGGATCCGCAGGCCGGTGTCGCCGGACTTCTCGGGGTGGAACTGCGTGCCGAAGACGGTGCCGGACTCGTCGGCGACGATGCTGGGGAACGACCGCCCGTAGTCGGTGGCGGTGACGACCGCCCGGTCGTCCTCGGGGACCGCGTAGTAGGAGTGGACGAAGTAGGCGTGCTCGCCGTCGACGCCCTCCACCAGCGGGTGGTCGCGCTCGACGCGCAGTTCGTTCCAGCCCATGTGGGGGACCTTCTGGCCCTCGGCGAAGCGGACGTTCCGACCGGGGATCAGGTCGAGTCCCTCGGCGCCGCCCTGGCCGGCGTACTCGGCCTCCTCGCTGGTCGTCAGCAGCATCTGCATCCCCAGGCAGATGCCGAACAGCGGCGTGCCGCCCTCGGCGGCCTCGACGAGCGCGTCCCGGAACGGGCCGGCGTTCTCCATCCCCTCGCTGAACGCGCCCACGCCGGGGAGGACGATCCCGTCGGCGTCGTCGACCGTCCCGGGGTCGGCGCTGAGTTCGACATCCGCGCCCGCCCGCTCCAGTCCGCGGGTGACGCTCCGGAGGTTGCCGAGGCCGTAATCGACTACGACCACGTCGGCGGCGACCTGAACACTCATAACCCGACCTAGGGAGGGCGGGGGGAAGTCCCTTTCCGTCCGCCGTTCGGGTATATAGTGATACGTACGTCCTCCGGAGAGGGCGCTTTGAGTAGAAAGATTTAGAACCGTGCTCATGAATTTCGACGTGTCTTCCCACCATGTCCAGACGACGCGAGTTCCTCAAGACGGCGAGCGCGCTCGGTGCGGCCGGACTGATCGCGGGTTGCACCGGCGGCGACGGCGGGAGCGCAGGCGAAAACGAGACGACCGAGGCCGGAAACGAGAGCGGGGGCGACGAGGAATCGTCCCAGTTGACCTTCGGCGGGGACGGGGAAATCAACATGGGGGTCTCCCCCAGCGTCCCCCAAGACAACCTCATCCAGCAGTACGGTCCCGTCCGCGATCACCTCCAGTCGTACGTCACGGAGAACTACGACGTCCCGGACGGACTCGAGGCGTCGATGTTCGTCGGGAACAACTACTCGGCGATCATCCAGGCGCTCGGCCAGGGGACCGCCGATCTCGCCGAGACCGGCCCGTTCGCGGCCGCGCTCGGCGTGAAGTCCGACAACGCCGACATCGTCCTCCAGCGGAAGGGGTACGGCTCCTGGACGTACGTGAGCCAGATGGCCACCTCGCCGGACAGCGACATCGAGTCGCTGTCTGACCTCGAGGGCAAGCGCGTCGCCTTCTCGGATCAGCTCTCGACCAGCGGCTGTCTCTACCCGCTGTACGACATGAAGACCGAGGGCGGCCTCGACGTGGGCGACCTGCCCGAGGGGAGCGGCACCAACGCGGACTTCGAGGCGACGTTCGCCGGCGGCCACCCGGCGTCGTACGAACTGCTCGCCAACGGCCGGGTCGACGCCGCCGCGATGGGCGGGTTCGTCCCCGGAATCATCGGCGAGGACGAGTTCGAGAGCAACGCCCGGGTCTTCCACAGACACGAGGGGCTCCCCCGCGCGCCCATCGTCGTCAGCGCCGACCTGGGCGACGACGAGCAGAGCGCCCTCCAGCAGGCGTTCCTCGAGGCCCCCCAGTCCATCTACCACGGTCAGGACGGCGAGGAGGGCACCGACGACGACCTCTGGTTCTCCGACGTCCGCGAGGCCGACGTCGAGACCTATCAGGGCGTCATCGACGTGGCCAACGAACTCGACGTGAGCCAGGACATCTTCCAGGGCTAAGCCCGACTCACACTACTCGGATCACCACACATGCCCGCCGTCTCACTCGATAGCGTCACGAAGATCTACGGCGAGGACACCGTCGCCCTCGAGAACGTGTCCGTCGACATCGACGATGGCGAGTTCGTCATCCTCCTCGGCCCCTCCGGGGCGGGGAAGTCGACGCTGCTGCGCGTGCTCAACGGGCTCACCCCCCCGACCGAGGGGACGGTCGAGATCAACGGCCGGCCCGTCGGCGGCGACCGGGGAGAGGTCGGGATGGTCTTCCAGGAGCACTACCTCATCGAGAACATGAGCGCGTTCCGCAACGCGCTGACGGGCGCGCTCGCGCGCAACGGCCTCGTCCGGAGCCTCCTGACGCTCCAGAACGAGACCGACAAGCGGACCGCCCTCGAGGCGCTGGACACCGTCGGACTGCTCGGGGAGGCCCACCAGCGAGCGGGGTCGATGAGCGGCGGGCAGAAACAGCGCGTCGGGATCGCCCGCGCGCTCGTCCAGCAGCCGAGCCTCCTGCTCGCCGACGAACCGGTCGCCAGCCTCGACCCGAAGGCGGCCCGCGACGTGATGCGCTACCTGCGGGACGCGGCCGCCGAGCGGAACCTCACGACGGTCACCAGCCTCCACCAGGTCAACATCGCCCGGGAGTTCGGCGACCGGTTCCTGGGGATCCGCGACGGCGAGGTCATCTTCGACGGGGGGAAAGACGACCTGACGATGGACGCCGTCGACGAGATCTACTACGACGACGCCGACGCCGGCGAGGGCGACAGCACCGCGATGGACGTTCGCCGGTCGGACGTCGCCGGCCCCGAGGAAGCCGGTGGGAACGGCCAGTCCGAGTCGGGCATCGATCACCCGACGACCGAACCCGGGAGCGGAGGTGAGAGCACGTGAGCACCTCTGTCAGCGACGTGCTCGCCTCCCTCGAACGGACCCGCAGGTTCAAGCAGCTGTTCAAGGTCGGGGTCGTCGCCGCGTCGCTGCTGATCACCTACTTCGGGCTGGAGTTCATCGGCTTCCAGCTGAGCGTCATCCTCAACCGGCTGCCACAGTTCTTCGCGTTCATCGGCGAGTTCTTCCCGCCGGACTTCCGGGAGTTCACCGTCTACACGAAGAACAACGACATCGGCGGACTGCGGGCGGTCCCCGCGAGCGTCGCGAACGGCGGCGAGTACATCCTCGAGAGCTTCGACTCCCAGCAGCTCACCCTCGCGAAGGCGACGGTAGTGACGCTCCTGTTGGGGTTCATGGGGACCGTCATCGGGTTCCCGCTCGCGTTGACCTTCGGCGTGCTCGGCAGCGAGCGGGTCACGCCGTTCCCCTTCAACTTCCTGTTCCGGGGCGTGATGAGCGCCATCCGGGCGATCCCGGCGATCGTCTGGATCTTCCTGTACATCCCGCTGGGACCGCCCGGCCAGGTGACGGCGGTCCTCGCCATCGCCACCGACACTATCGGTAACCTCGGGCGGCTGTTCACCGACGAACTCGAGGAGATCGACGAGGGACCCATCGAGGCGGTCCGCTCGACCGGTGGCTCGCGCGCGCAGGTGGTCTCCTTCGGGATGCTCAGCCAGGTGTCGTCCTCGTACGTCGCCTGGACGCTGTACATCCTCGAGATCAACACCCGGATCGCCATCTCGCTGGGCGTCGTCGGCGCCGGCGGACTGGGGTACATCATCCGGACCAACCAGGACTCCTTCGCGTACGCCCAGACCGCCGCCGGCATCGTCATGGTGTTCATCGTCGTGCTGTCGGTCGAACTGCTCTCCTCGCGCATCCGTGCGCGGCTCCGCCCGAGCGAGCACGAGAGCAAGGGGATCGTCGACGCCCTACGGGACCTGGGCGACGCGGGCAAGTGGCTCGGGACGGGCGGCGGCGGGAAGAACTGACCCCGGCCGGTCCGGATCCGGGACTCCGGCTCTCCCGGCCTCCGGCGCCGAGTCGCTCGGGACTGCCCGCTTGCTCCTGCCCTGGCTCCGGCTCCGAGGCCGGGAACTGCAGGCGCGGTCAGTAATCGCCCAGCCGCGACTGCTCGCTGTCGCCGGCGCCGACGAGCGCGACCGCCTCGTCGAGGGCCGCCCCGAAGGTCTCCTCTTGGCTGCGGTCGTACAGCGTCGCCGCGGGGTGGACACAGACCAGCAGCCGACGCGCCCGCTCGCCCAGTCTGACCTCGTGGACCTCCCCGGCCCGCTTGGTCACCGCCACGTCCTGTCCGAGGAGGTGTTCGCTGGGCACCTTCCCCAGCGTGACCACCAGTTCCGGATCGACGAGGTCGACCTCCCGCTCCAGGTACTCCCGGCAGTCGTCGAGTTCCCCGGCGGTGGGGTCGCGGTTCTCCGGCGGCCGGCACCGCACGCAGTTGGTGATCCGGACCGCCGACCGGGAGACGCCCCGCTCGGCGAGCGCGCTGTCGAGGACGTCCCCCGACCGGCCGACGAACGGTTCGCCCTGCTCGTCCTCGCGCGCGCCCGGGGCCTCGCCGACGAACAGCAGGGCGGCGTCCTCGGCGCCGGTCCCGTTGACGATCCGCGAGCGCGACTCGCACAGCTCCGGACAGCGCTCGCAGCGCTCGACCTCCAGTCGGTCCATTCGTCCCATACCATCGCCCCGCCCGCGAGGGACAAATCAGGTGCGGTCGGCCCGCCGGAAGGCGTCGCCGGCCCGCGCGGCGGTCCGGGCGACGCGAAGCGGTT
>PXRR01000008.1:112472-114645 GCA_003021975.1 Halobacteriales archaeon QS_5_70_17
GGGCGTCGCCCTCGTAGGACTCGGCGACGCCGAGCGCGCGTCCCGGACTGGGGTCGCGTTCGGCCCCGGGGGTCACTGCGTCAGTCCTTGATGTCTTTGAGGCGATCGAGGAGTTCGTCGTTGGATTCCTCGAACTCGAAGCTCACCTCGCCGTCGTGCTTCTCGCCCGTCGCGAACCCGTCGTCGTCCTCGAAATCGGTCTCGATCTCCTGGTTGTCTTGTTCGGATTCGTCGTAGCTTCCGAAGCCCATGTTCGATCGGAGCTATGAAATTGTCATGTAAAAGCGTTGGGTAGGGCCGACTCGAGCGCCGTCCGGCCGCAGGTAGGCTGAAGTGGTCGCCGTCCGTCTCGGCGGCCATGGAAGTCCACAACGTCACGGCCGGCGCCGAGACGTTCACGTGCAACGCCTACCTCGCGCTGGGCGAGACCCCGACGCTCGTCGACGCCGGCGCGATGGACGGCGTCGCGGACGTCGTCCGCGACCGACTGGACGGCGACGGCCTCGACCGGGTCGTCCTCACCCACCAGCACGGCGACCACGTCGAGCGACTCGACGCGGTGCTCGACGCGTTCGACGCCGACTGCTACGCCTACGCCGACCACGAGCGCCGGACTCACGAACTCGCCGCCGGCGAGGAGGTCGCCGTGGGCGACGAGCGCTTCGAGGTGGTCTACACCCCCGGGCACGCCCGCGATCACGTCTCCCTGGTCTCTGAGTCGTCGCTGTTCAGCGGCGACGTCGTCGTCCACGACGACGGGGCTTTCGACCACGGAAGCTTCGGGCGGACGGACATGCCCGGCCAGTCCCGCGAGCGGCTCATTCAGTCGATCGAGGACCTGCTCGACCGGATGCCCGACGGCGTCGAGCGCATGTACGCCGGCCACGGCGAGGTCTTCCACGGCGACGTCCGAGACGTCGTCGAGACGGCCCTCGAACGGGCCCAGAAGCGCGAGCCGAAGTACCCCGAAGAGGACTGATCGCCGCACCGCCGGTCCCCTCTCGTCGCCCGCCGATCCCCCTGCTCGCGGGCGGTCGCGAGTCGCGGACCGCGGCCGCGGGGGCCGTTCCGCCGGTGAATGTCACTCCTTCCCACGGATCCAGAAACGGTTTGCGACCCCGCGCCCAGCGAGTGGTATGCCCGGCGCCGCGTTCCTCGAGGGCGACTCGGTCACCCTGTGCACCGTCGAGGAAGAGGACCTGGAGTTCCTCCAGCGAACGATCAACGACCCCCGGGTCCGCCGGTGGGTCGGCAACCGAGCGCCGATCAACGGCCCCGCGGAGCGGGAGTGGTTCGAGAGCATCGGCGACAGCGAGGTCCACCTGCTGATCCGTCGGGACAACGACCCGGTCGGGGTCGTCGGTCTCCGGCCCGCGGATGGGCCCGACGTCACCGCCGAACTCGGAATCTTTCTCGCCCCCGACCACTGGGGCGAGGGGT
The DNA here is from genome assembly GCA_003021975.1 of Halobacteriales archaeon QS_5_70_17. Taxonomy (GTDB): domain Archaea; phylum Halobacteriota; class Halobacteria; order Halobacteriales; family Haloarculaceae; genus Halomarina. The sequence goes on from PXRR01000008.1 coordinate 113,913, forward strand.
ACGGCACGGAGGCCTCGCGGCTCGTCGTCGACTACGCGTTCGCCGAGCGGCGCTTCCACCGCGTCACCGCCCGCGTCTTCGAGGGCAACGACCGGTCGGCCCGGATCTGGGAGAAACTCGGCTTCCGTCACGAGGCGACCCACCGCGAGGCCGAGTACTTCGACGGCGAGTTCGTCGACGTGCGGCGCTACGCCGTCCTCGAAGGCGAATGGGAGGGAACGCGGGAGTGATCCGCTGCGGTCGGCCGCGGATCAGAGATCGGAGCCTCGTCGCTCCGACCGGAGCGCCCGCCCGCCAGCGCCGATCGAACACGGCGGAGGACGGACCGATCACATGAAGTCCGCGATGCCGCTCTGCTTGTTGGTGTCGTCCTCGAAGACGCTCTCCAGCGAGCGCTCGAGCACTTCGAGGCGCTGTTTGGTGTAGTCCCGGCAGCCGAACTCCTCGGCGACCCGGATCGCCGTCTGCATGTACTTGTTGACCGACCCCTCGTGGACCGTGAGGTTGACCCGACCGCCGCACTCCCGGCACTCACCGGTCAGCGGCATGCGGCGGTACTTCGCCCCGCAGTCCAGACAGCGCGTCTCCTGGCGGGAGAACGCCCGGAGGTTCCCGATCAGGTCCGGCAGGAAGTGGTATTCGATGACGCGCTCGGCGACGTCGGTCTCGTCGACCGCCCGCAGTTTCCGGGCGAGGTCGAGTTGCGCGTCCATCTTGTCCATCATGCTCCCCA
>PXRR01000008.1:114760-115683 GCA_003021975.1 Halobacteriales archaeon QS_5_70_17
TCCATGTTGTGGGCCTCGTCGTCGATCTCCGTGGGGTCGATCCGCGAGGACATCACCAGCGGCGCGTCCATGCGGCCGCCGCGCTGGTCGGGCAGGTAGCTCTTCGAGAAGTTCAGCAGGCCGTCCATCAGCAGCATCACGCAGTCCTCGTCGCCGTCGCACTGACCGACGAACAGGTCGTTCGCGACGAGGGTGTGCGTCTCCTCGACGGTGAGACAGTAGGTGTGGTCGACGTCCGACTCGACGATCTCCACGTCGACGACTTCGTCGAGCCAGACGTCGCCACCGTCGCCGAGAAGTCGCTGGGTCCGGACGGGAGGCCCCTCGATGGCCGCTTCGAGCGAGAAGCCCACCCTGTCACGGAACCCGACCGCGTTCTCCGAGGTGATCTTCAGCGCCCAGGTCGTGAACTCCGGCGGCTCGCCGCCGTAGAACTCCACGACAGCCCCGGTCTCAGGCCGTCGGGTCTCGGCGCAGGCCTCCGTCGCGATGCCGAACCGCTTGAGTGCCGCGACGAGGTCCCGCTTCAGCTCGTCGCTGACGGTGCGTGCGCGAATCTCGCCCCGGTCGCTCGACGCGCTGCCGTCGCCGTCGAAGTAGGCGCGGAGGAACGCCCGCATCGACGGCTTGGGCGACTCGAAGACGGTCGGCGGGATTCGTTTCCGGTCGGCATCGGCACCCGCTTCGAGGACGTCGTCGAACAGGGCCGCGACGAGGCGACTCGATACGGCAATCTCCCGCTCGTTCTCCTCGAACGCGTCGGCGCCGAGGTGCCGCCGGAAGGTCTCCTCGATCTTCGAACGGGGGCCCGCGTCGGGAATGCGGATCGTCGTCCGGTAGAAGTTCCCCTCCTCTCGCCGCGTGAACCCCTCTGCGGCGTAGTATCCGAGGAGTTCGGCGAACTGCTCGTCGATCTCGAGAAC
>PXRR01000008.1:115752-170376 GCA_003021975.1 Halobacteriales archaeon QS_5_70_17
TGGACGGTCGAGTCGCTGCAGTCGAGCAGTTCCGCCGTCGCCCGGAGATAGCCGTCTCCGGGGGTGGCCTCGCTCAGGAGTGATTCGATGCGGTCGCTCCCGAGTCCGCGGATCGTCAGCGACTCGTTGGGGACGGCCTCGACGTGGAGGAACTCCTCGAGGAGGTCGAGACGAACCCGCTCGCCGGCGTACTCGATCCCCTTCGGTGCGGGGACCGCGTCTCCGGCCTCGATTTCGGCGGCCGGGACCTTCTCGGGACCGTCGCTCCAGCGGACGAGGTCGTGGTCCGGGGTGACCCGGAGTTCGCAGCCGCTCCGCGTCGCCACCTCGATGAGGTGGTCCGGCGCGGGGTGCTTCGACACCGCGTCGACGGGGCTCGTCGTCCGGTTCCCGTCGCCGTCGACGGCGGGGACGCGGACCTCGGTTTCGAGTTCCTGGACCGCCGCCCCGAAGTCGTCGACGTCGGGGTCGTCGAGTCGCTCCTCGACGACCTCGCCGATTTTCCGGAACTGCTGGCTGCCGGATCCGTCTTCGATCCAGACCTTCGTCTCGGGATGGAAGCAGTTCCGGCGCTTCGCGGCGTGAAAGTACGGATGCGCGTAGCCCACCGCCGCCGAGGTGAACCCGACCACGCGGCCGACGACCGCCGCGGAGGTGTGGGGGGCCATCCCGAAGACGAGTTCGCCGACGAGGTCGTCGCGCTCCTCGACCCCGTAGAACGGCTCCATCCCGTAGTACTGCTCCAGGAGGGCGTCGACGAAGTCGGCGGTCTTGAGCATGTGCTCTGCGGCCCCCTCCGAGAGGACGACGTCCTGGACCCGGAGTTCGACCAGCTGGTCGTCGTGGCGCAGCGGCTCTCCGTCCAGGTCGGTCTCGTAGCCGAGTTCGCGGAGGCGCTCGGCGCTCACGTCCAGTTCCTCCGGGCGGACGGCGGTGACCGGCAGGTCGGTCATGTCGTAGCGGACCGTGCCGTCCTTGAACGAACTCACGCCGTGTTTCGCGCGGAGGATCCCCTTCTCGATCGGTTCGGGGATCTTGTGCGTCGAGGAGAGCCCCTTGACGCCTTTCAGGATGTCGAAGGCGTTAGGCCGCTCTCCGACCTTCGACAGCGCCGACCGGTACTCGTCGGCGACGTCGACGACCCGGCGCTCGACGGCCTCGGCCTCCCGGTCGCAGCGGGGACAGACCGCGCGCCCCGACTCGTCGGGGTCGACCTCGGTCCCGCAGTCCCAGCACTCGTAGACCGCCCGGGTGCGCTCCCCGCAGTCCGGACAGCGGGACTTGAACGACCGCGTCCCGCAGGCCGTACAGTCCCGGCGGGCGACGTCGACCTCGACCTGGCCGGCCTCGCCGCGCATCGAGTCGCTGTGGCCGGCGGCCGCGGCGACGTCGCGCTGGCTGCCGCCGGCCTCGCCGATGGGAAAGAGGGTGTGAACGGTCGGGCTCATCTCCCGGCTCTCCGACTTCTCCGGGCGGCCCATCCGGTTGCCGATCCGGGTGGGCGCCCGCTCGCGGACCGCGAAGGGGGCGACGGCCTCGACCGCCCGAATCGCGTTGTCGCCGCCGTCGTATGTCCGGGCCGCCTCCGGGAGGTCCGCGGCGCGCCAGTCACGGGTGAGGTCCCCGCTGTCCTCGTCGACGGTCGCGCCGAGCGTCTGCACCAGCGGCCGGGCGTCGGGCACCGTCACCCGCTCCTCGTCCCGGCTGTGCTCGACGAGCAGCGTCTCGAGGGCCCCGGTGACCGCGTCAGTCGCGGGGACCGTCAGCGTGGCCGTCTCGCCGCCGTCGGCGCTCACCCGATCCGCTCCCGGGTCCGTCCCCGGTCCGGACCCGCCGGACGTCCGGAGCGCGCCCTCGCGGGCGACCGTCGCGGCCAGCGCCTCGAAGGCCTCGACCGGGAGGTCGTGCCAGAGGTAGGTGTACTTCGGGTGCAGCGGCGCGCCGTAGCCGTGGGCCCACGCCAGCGCCTCCGACGCGGTCGGGTCCGCGAGGTCGACGTGCGGGTCGTCGCGCAGCGCCTGGACGTCGGCGCCCGCCGCCTCCAGGTCCTTGACCCACCACTCGACGGTGTAGGAGGCCGGCGCGAGCGAGTGGTTGTTCTCGACGAACTCGCCGTAGTTGACGAGGTACTCGCCCAGGTCGAGGATCGCCTCGACGCCGTTGCGCACCTCGAGGGCCTCTTCGGGGTCGTCGATCCGGCGGACGTCGCCGTTCGCGAGGCGGACCGTCGGCCCCTCGATGGAGTCGACGGGGACGACCCCGGCGGCCTTCCCCGGTCGCTCGGTCTTGATCTGGGTGCCGGTCGCCAGGAAGTCGTCGACGAGGTGCATCGTCGCCGGGTGGACGCCGGCGGTGGCGAAGCCGTGGTTGCGCGCGCGACCGTACCGCAGCCGGAACCCCCCCGCCTCCGAGGGGTGGCCGAACACCGGCCGCCCGGCGATGAGGTCCCGGAGGAACTTCTCGCTGGCGTCGGCCCGCGGGGGGCCGTCGGGCGCGTCCTCGCTCCTGCTCTCGCCCTCGCCGTCTTCGGCCTGACCGCCGTCGGCGTCCCCCTCCTCGTCGGCGCCGTCGTCCCCGTCGCCGCCCTCGCCGATGGTGCCGTCGATGAGGTCCTGGAGCCACGGCCAGTCGACCTCGTCGAGTTGGCGGGTGTACCGCTGGATCTTCGGCGCCTTGAGCGCGATCCCCTCCGCGAGCACGAGGCACATCCCGCCGCGGGCGGAGTTGGTGTCGACCCGCTCGAGGTCCCGGAAGCCCGAGACCTCCTCGTCGCCGGTGGCCTCCCCGTCGAGCATGATCGGCATGTGCTCGGCGATGTAGGTCGCCTCCTTGTCCTTGGGCGCGTACTGGAGGCCGGTCTCCTTGTCGTACAGCGCCACCTCCTCGGCGTAGCGCTCGATCTCGTCGCCGCGGGCGCGGTACTCGTCGACGCCGATCAGCGTCCGGGTGTAGTCGGCGACCAGCACCGACAGCGCCTGCGCAGTCCCGCCCGCCGACCGGATCGGGCCGGCGTAGTAGACGTTGATGAACTCCGTCCCGTCGTCGTTCTCCAGCAGTTCGACGCGGTCGATCCCCTCGATGGGCGCGGCGACGACCCCCTCGGTCAGCAGGGCGACGGCCGTCCGGACGGCCCCCTCGACCTTCCCGGCGCGGGTGTCGTAGTCGCCCACCCGACCCTCGGCGAAGTCCGCCGCCAGTTCGAGGGCGGCCTCCTCCCGGGACATCTCGCCTTCCAGTTCGCGGACCCGCTCCGCGACCCCGTCGATGCCGAGGATGTTCTCGACGCGGTCGGCCATGTCCTTGGCGACCGGGATCTCGACCTCCGGTTCGGGGTCCCCGCCCCGCCCGCGGGCGGCGCGCGCGACCTCGAAGGCCTCGCCGAGGCGGGCCTCGATCCCCTCGAAGTAGCGCTCGTCCTCCGGTCTCACCGCGGCTCACCCCCCGCGCCGCCCTCGCTCCTTCCTCGCGTCAGTGCGACCGTCGAGTCCCCCCTCGGGCGCGGCGATCGGTCGTCCCCGTCCGGCGCTCCGGCGGTCGGCGCGGTCCCCGCGCGCGCTCGCCGCCGGTGCGTGTCGCTGGCGCTGGCGCCCCGTTCCGGCGCTCCGCGCGCGCGCGCCGGGGAGCGACAGGCCCCGGGAGCGTCCCCTGCGTGCATACCGCCACCCGAGGGAAGGGGACGGCAAAAAGTCTTCCACCCCGGCTCCGCTCCGGTCGCACGAACACTTTTGTGAACGTGCCTCCCGGTCTCGCCCATGTCGAAGGACACGACTGTCGGTTTCGTCGGACTGGGCATCATGGGACTGCCGATGGCCGAGAACCTCCTCGAGGCCGGCTACCCGGTAGCGGGGTACAACCGCTCGCCGGAAGCGGTCGAGCAGTTCGTCGACGCCGGCGGCGACGCCGGCGACTCCCCGCAGGACGTCGCCGCCAACTCCGAGGTCGTGATCACCTGCCTGCCGGACTCCCCGGACGTCGAGACGGCCGTCATCGGCGAGGGCAAGGGCGACGGCGCCGACGCCCCGGTCATCGCCGGCGTCAGCGAGGGGATGACGCTGATCGACATGTCGACGATCTCGCCGACGAGCACCGAGCGGATCGCTGACGAACTGGCGGCCCGGGGGGTCGCGATGCTGGACGCGCCGATCAGCGGCGGTGAGGAGGGCGCCATCGAGGGGACGCTCTCGATCATGGTCGGGGGCGACGAGGGGGTGCTCGACGCCCACCGCGACCTGCTGGAGGTGCTGGGCGGATCGATCACCCACTGCGGTCCCACGGGCGCCGGGCAGGTGACGAAGGCCTGCAACCAGATCGTCGTCGCCGCCACCAACCTCGCGGTCAGCGAGGCGCTCGTCTTCGCGGAGAAGGCCGGCGCCGACCTCGAGGCGGTCGTCGAGGCGATCAGCGGCGGCGCAGCGGGCTGCTGGACGCTCGACAACCGCGCGCCCCGGATGATCCGCGGGAACTTCGAACCGGGGTTCTTTGCGGAGTACCAGTACAAGGACCTCCGGATCGCCACCGACGCGGGGGAGGCCTACGGCTCGCCGATGCCCGCGACCGAACTCACCCACGAGATGTACAAGGCGATGGTCGAGAACGGGATGGAATTCGACGACAACTCCGGCGTGATGCAGGTCATCGAGATGCTCGCGGGCACGGAGGCCCGGATCGGCGAGACGGAGGGCGGGGGCGAGCGCGGGGACTGAGGTTCGACCCGGACGACTCACCGATCCCGGACGACGACGAACTCCGCGAGGTCCCGGAGGTACTTCACGGCCTGTCCGTTCCGGGACTCGGGGACGCTGGCGGTCTCGAGCGCCTCCAGCGCGGCGTCGGCCTCCCGGTGGGCGCGGTCGTCGGCCTCCTCGGGCGTGAGGTCCGTGATCTGGACCAGCGACGGCCGCTCCATCTCGGCGTCGTGGCCGGTCGGCTTGCCGAGGTCGTCGGCGTCGGCAGTCGCGTCGAGGACGTCGTCGCGGATCTGGAAGGCGACGCCGACCCGCTCGGCGTACCGGCCGAACGACTCGACGGTGTAGGGGTCGGCGTCGGCGGCGACCGCGCCGAGTTCGGCGGCCGCACGGAACAGCGCACCCGTCTTCCGGCGCGCCAGCGTCATGTACTCCTCCTCGGAGGCGGGCCGGGCGACCAGTTCGGTCGCCTCCCCCTCGCCGAGTTCGACCATCGCCTCGCTGACGACCTGCATCGCCTGCTCGTCCTCGGAGAACAGCGCGAACGCCTCCCCGAGCAGTCCGTCGCTCGCGACGATCGCCGGTCCGAAGCCGTACTTCGACCACGCGGCGTCGACCCCGCGCCGGAGTTCGGACTCGTCGATGATGTCGTCGATGACCAGCGAGGCGTTGTGGACGAGTTCGATTCCGACCGCGAAGTCGAGGGCGTCCTCGGCGCTGCCGCCGGCGGCCTCGCAGGCGAGGATCGTCACCGTCGGCCGCACGCGCTTGCCCCCGGACAGGGCGACGTGGCGCACCTGGTCGCCGAGCGCCGACGGTTCCACCCCTCCGAGGACCTCCTCGAGGCGGTCCTCGACGCGGTCGCGCCGGGACTCCAGATACTCCATCCACCGAAGGGAGGGGCGCGCGGGGTTTGTAGGTGACGAAACGGGGGCCGCGAGGCCCCCGGAAGCGGCGCCGGCCCGCTTCGACCGACCGATTACGGGTCGATCACGGCGGCTCGCCGCCGAACTCCTCGATGAGTTCCGGGACGACGTCGAAGAGGTCGTCGACGATGGCGTAGTCGGCGATGTCCATGATCGGCGCGTTGGAGTCGGTGTTGATCGCGACGATGGTCTCCGAGCCCTTCATGCCGGCGACGTGCTGGACGGCGCCGCTGATTCCGATGGCGATGTAGACCTCCGGCGTGACGACCTTCCCGGACTGGCCGACCTGTCGGTTCTTGGGGAGCCAGCCGGCGTCGACGATCGGCCGCGAGGACGACAGCGTGGCGTCCAGCGCGTCGGCCAGCGCCTCGACGAGTTCGATGTTCTCCTCCTCCTCGATGCCCCGCCCGACGGAGATGAGCACGTCGGCCTCGGAGATGTCGACGTCCCCGCCCCCGACCTCCTCGAAGCCCTTCACGGTGGATCTGACGGTCGACTCGTCGATCTCCGGGTCGAACGACCGCACGTCGGCCGAGCCTTCGCCCTCGGCTTTCGGCCACTCGGCGGGGCGAACGGTGACGACGACCTCGGCGGCGTCGACGTCGACGGTCGTGGCGACCTTCGAGGCGTACATCTCGCGGGTCACCGACAGGCCGTCCTCGTGGGCGAGGTCGATGGCGTCGGTGACCAGCGGGACGTCCAGGCGTTCGGCGACTGCGGGCGCGTAGTCCAGCCCGTTGACGCTGTTGGGCAGCAGCAGCGTCCCGGCGCCGATCTCGTCGAACAGTTGCTCGACCGCCTGAACGTAGACGTCGTGGTTGAACTCGTTGCCGTCGTCGACGGCGTGGATCGCGTCGACGCCCTCGCGGTTCAGCTCCCCGGCGAAGCCCTCGGCGTCCCCGCCGATCACCGCGAGGTGGAGGTCGCCGCCCTGCGCGTCGGCCAGGTCGCGGCCGGCGGTGATCAGTTCGAGGCTCACGTCCCGGAGGTCGCCGCGGCGGTGTTCGGCGACCGCGAGCACGTCGCTCATCCCTCGACCACCCCTTTGTCGCGGAGCATCTCGGCGAGCTGCGCGGCCTCCTCGTTGGCGTCGCCGTCGAAGGTGACGACGTCGCTCTCGGTCTCGGGTTCGAACACGGCGGTCCGCTCGACGGGCGACTCGACGACGTCGGCGTCGAGTCCGAGGTCCTCCAGCCCCTGGACGTCGAGGGGCTTCGACTGGGCCTGCCGGATCCCCCGGAGGCTGGCGTACCGGGGCTCGTTGATCCCCGTCTGGATGGTCAACACGGCGGGCAGTTCGACGTCGGTCAGTTCCTCGACGCCGCCCTCCAGTTCCCGGCGGACGCTCGCGGTCCCCTCCGACAGGCTGCCCTGGTCGAGGTGGTTGACGACCGCGGCCCACTCGAAGCCGACCCGCTCGGCGAGCGCGACGCCGGTGGCGCCGAAGGTGTCGTCGTTGGCCTGTACGCCCGAGAAGACGACGTCGGGGTCCTCGGCCTCGACGACGGACGCGAGGATCTCGGCCTTCGCGGCCACGTCCAGGTCGTCGGTGCCGGCGATCGTGTCGTCCCAGACGCGGATCGCGCGGTCGACCCCCTTCGCCAGCCCCATTCGGACGGTCTCCTCTGCGCGCTCGGGACCGATCGTTACCGAGACGACCTCCACGTCGTCGCCGTCCTCCCCGATCTGGACGGCCTCCTCGATGGCGTAGTCGTCCCACTCGTTGAGGTCGTACTCCAGGTACCGATCGTCGATGTCGAGGCCGTCGATCTCGAACTCGTCCTCGGCCTCGGCTACCTCCTTCACCGTGACGAGTATCTTCATGCGTCAGCTAGTCGCCCCCCTCGCGGGTTAAACATTGAGGAACGGGACGCGAGCGACTGAACGTTTCGGAAGTCAGCCGGGTCACTCGTCGTCGCCGGGATCGACCGTGTCGACCTCCGGGAGGCTGATCAGGTTCTCCCGCCCGATCCGGAGCTTGTCGATCCGTCCCTCCTCGTCCATCGCGGAGAGCAACTGGGAGACCTTCGCGTTCGACCAGTCGGTTTCGGTGACGATGTCGGCCTGCCGCATGCGGCCGTCGCTGCGCCGGAGCAGGCGCTCGACGCGCTCCTCGTCGCTCAGGAGGTCCTCGTCGATGCCGTCGGTCCCGGCGGCCCCGGCACCCCCGGCGCTTCCGGCCGCCGCTTCGGCGTCAGCCCCGATTCCGGTTCCGGTTTCGGTCCCGGCGTCGCCCCCGGCGCTCCCGCCGCCGGCCGCGGGGGTCGATCCGGGATCGGAGCCGACGTCGGGCCCGTCCGCGGCGGCGGGAGCGCCGCCGTCACGCCGCCGAACAGCGGCGGGAGGGGCCCGCCGAGCGGGTTCTCGGAGCCGGGCCCCGGTCCGTCGGTTCCGTTGCCCCCGGGATCCGGCGTCGCAGTCGGCGTCGGCGTCGCGCCCGACCCCGGTCTGGCGACGATCTCGAGGTCGCCGTCGCCGAACGTCGCCGGGCCGGGCCACACCAGCGCTCCGTCGCGGATCGTCCACTGGCCGCGTGCGCTCCGGAGGACGTAGCGATCGGGTAACGAAATGACCAGCCGCTGGTCGGCCGCGAGCCCCGGGAGCCACGTCCCGTCGGGGGTCCGGAAGGCGTCGCCGACGACGAGCCGGCCGTCCTCGACCCGCGAGAAGTTGTTCCAGTCGAACGACACCGCGAGCCGGCCGACCGCGCCCGTCTCGCGCTCCTCGAGCGTCGCGTTCCGGTCGACGTTCCCGACGGTCATCGGCCGGCCGGTCGCCTCGCTGGCGGCGCCGCTCGCCCGCCGGAAGGGGGCGACCGACGGGCCGACGTCCCCGCCGCGCTCGAACTCGGTGGCGAGGTCCCGGAACGCCTCCGTTTCGTTGGGACCGTCCAGCGAGTACCGCCGGACGACGGTGACGGTCGCGTTGCCGTCGGCCCGCAGGTCGATCCGGATGGTCGTCTCGCCGGCCTCGGGCGCGCCGCCGCTCCCCGCCCCCGCCGTGGAGGGCGAGCGGCGGCCTGAACCGCATGGCACCGACTCGACACCCCTGTGGCAAAACCCTTTCCATGGCGCTCACGCCGGTCGATCCGGCGGGAGCCCCCCGAGTGGTCGAACTTTTAACTCCCCGCCCGTATCACGCTCTACGATGCGTCGCCCCCTCGCCGTCGTCCTGGCGCTGTGCTGCCTGCTCTCGCCCGGCGTCGCGGCGGCGGCGCTGCCGGCCGGTTCCGGGGACTCGGCGCCCGCCGCGAGCGCCCCGCCGGACGACCTGCGCCCGGTCCCCGCGGCGGAACGGAACCTCGCGCCCGGTCCCGGTCTCCGGGTCGACGCGGGGTCGCAGACCGAGGACTGCCCCGACGCGCCCGGCATCGTCTGCGTCCCGAACACGACCAACCACCTCGCCCCCGACCGGTCGAACGTCGTCCGAACTTCCTTCAACGACTCCTCGATCGACGTCTCCGCCGCGCTGTCGGCCGACAGCGCCGGGACGACCGAGCGGCTCCGCGCCCGGACCCTGCGGGCCGCCTACGAGCGCGCCGGGAGCGACGCCGAGCGCCGGGCCGTCGTCGCGGCCTTCGCCGACCGCCTCGAAAACCGCTCGACGGCGCTCCGCGAACGACAGCGCGAGGCGCTCGCGGCCTACAACGCCGGCGACATCTCCGACGAGCAGTTCCTCCGGACGCTGGCGCGGCTGGCGGTCGCCGCCGACCGCCTCGAGCGGACCCTGGGGACGCTCGGCCGGTACCGCGACCAGTCCGGCGCCCCCGTCGACGACGCCCGCCTCGGCGAACTCTACACCGACGCCGCCGCGCTCGACGGACCGGTCCGGGACCGCCTGGCGGCGGTCTACACCGGAGCGCGCCCCCCGACCCGCGTGTTCGTCGAGACGAGCGGCGACGGGATCGTCCTCGCCGCCGTCGTCGGCGACGGCGCGGGCCGGACGTTCCTCCGGGAGGCCCACCTCCTCGACGCCCGCCGGACCGATTCGACCGATCAGTACGGCGGCAACCCGACCCGTGTCGTCGACCGCGCCAGCGTCCTCTACCCGTGGGCCTTCGAGACCCGCGGCCCGACCCAGATCAACATCGAGACCCGGCCGTTCGGCGCCGCCGGCACCTACCGGATCGTCAAGTACCACCCCCACGGCCGGCTGACGACGTTCCTGGACGGCGGGACCGACCGGGTGTTCGCCGAGTACCAGCGCAAGCAGGTCGACCGGCTGCCGACGGCGACGACCGTGAAGACCAACGAGAGCGCCGGGCTGACGATGACGGTGCGGCGCAGCTACGAGGGCGGCCCCCTGAACGTGACCGTCGCCGACGCCGAGACCGGCCAGCCGGTGGACGCCGCGGTCCGGGTGAACAACCGGAGCCTCGGGACGACCGGCGGCGACGGTAGCCTCTGGACGGTGATGCCGCGGTCGGTCATCGTCACCGTCACCGTCGAGTACGAGGGCCGGACCGTGACTCTCTCGTGGACGCTCAACGAGCGCGCGGACGTCGCCGCCCCGGCGGCGCTCGGTCCGGCCGCTCCCCCGACGTCTCTCCCCCCCGCCGATCGCGCCGGCCCGCGGGGGAAGGTATAAGCGGGAACCCGCGGCCATCCCCGCCGTGCGTCCGCCACTGCTCGGCTCCGGTTCCGCAGCCACCGCCGGAGCGACCGTCGCCCGCTCGTCCGGCCGTCGCGACCGCTCCGAGGCCGACCGCCGGCCCCGATCGGATCCCGGTCCCGATTCCGGCGCGGGCTTCGGACCGCGCCGCGCGCTCGCGCCCGTCGGCGCCGTCCTGTTGCTCGCGGTCGCCGTCGCCCTCGCGGGCGCGGTCGGCGCGGCGGCGCTGTCCGTTCGGCCGGCCGAGCCGCCCCCGCGGGCCGCTCTCGCCGCCGAGGCCGATGCCGGGACCGCTGCCGATCCCGGCGGCACGGTCACCGTCGTCCACCGGGGCGGCGAGGCGCTCCCCACCCCCGACCTGCGCGTGCGGATCCGGGTCGACGGCGAGCCGATCGCCCGCCAGCCGCCGGTGCCGTTCTTCTCGGCGCGGGGGTTCGAGAGCGGTCCGACCGGCCCGTTCAACCGCGGGTGGCGCGGCCCGTGGACCGCCGGGACGGCGGCGACGCTCGAACTCGCCGGGACGAACACGCCCGTCGATGCCGGCAGCACCGTGGAGGTCCGGATCTACGTCGACGGGCGGCTGATCGCCGTGAGCGAGGCGCGGGCCGGATAGGCGGCGTCCCGGTCAGCCGGACCCGCGGGGCGGTCGGCGGATCGCGCGTGACTGCCCGAGGGTGCTCCCCCGGTCCGGACGCCGCGCGCTCACCGCCCGCCTCCGGTGGTCCGTGGCGGTCGCGGTCGAGGAATCGCAGAGCTCACTCGGGCGACCGATCGCGCTCCCCGAGGCGGAGTCCGCGGTGATCGCCCCCGGTCCGGGCTCCCCGCTTCCCGGCGGGTCGGCGTTCGGCGAGCGGCCGGGCTACGCGGGGGATCCGCGGTCGCCCGCCGACGGGCGATCCGGACGGGTCGGACCGGGACCCCGATCCTGATCGGTGAGCGACTCCTGTGACTCCGGTGGCTGCGGGGAGGAGTGCTCCCGCGGACCCCATCGGACGGCGCTCAGGCGGTCGTCTCCGCGCGCTCGTCGTCCCCGTCGGTCTCGCCCTCGGGGGCGTACGCGACGGTCGTGATGGCGATCTCGGGACTGTAGCTCGGTCCCATGAGGTGGTGTTCGAACTCCTCGAAGCCGGCCGCGCGGAACATCCGGTCGGCCTCCTCCTCGTCGTAGAAGAGCATGATCGCGTCGGCGAGTTTCTGCAGCGCCGTCGATCGGGGATAGTTCGGACCGACGATCAATACGGGACCGCCGGGTTCGACGACGCGGCGACACTCCTCGAGGGCCGCGACGGGATCGGGCCAGTACTCGATCGACCCCGACGACCAGACGGCGTCGAAGGCACCGTCCCGGTAGGGGAGCCGCTCGGCGTCGCCCAGCGCGAACTGGACGGCGCCGCGCTTGCCGAACTTCGCGTAGGCCTTCTCCAGCTGGTGGGGGCTCTGGTCGAGGCCGTAGACGTGTTCGGTCTCGCCCAGCAGCCCCTCGGTCGCGAAGCCGGTGCCACAGCCCACGTCGAGCACCCGGTCGTCCCCGTCGAGGTCGATCAGGTCGAGCGCCTGCGCCCGCATCTCCTCGTTCCAGACGAAGGGGTTGACCCGGTCGTACACCTTCGAGAGGTACTTGTAGAACAGCCGCGCGCGCGCCTTGTCCTCGAGCAGTCCCATCGACGGACCTTGGTCGCTCGCCGGCATAATACTGCGGATTCCGGTCGCTGGCCCGGCCGATCGGGATCCGTGGGGGGCGATTCCGGCCGCTCGGCGCGCCGTGGTTCGCAAGTACCAAATAGCCGCTTGTGCAATCTCCGCTCGACATAATTATGGCCAGACCCGAGGTCCTTGACCGAATTAAGCAGGCCGAGCGCGACGCCGACGGGATCGTCGCGGAGGCGGAGGAGGACCGCGACGAACGCATCTCGAAGGCGCGCTCGCGAGCCGACGAAATACGGGAGCAGGCCCGCGCCGAGGCCGACGACCTCGAGCGGGAGCGCCTCGCCGAGGCCCGCGCGGAGATCGAGGCGGAACGAGAGGAGGTCCTCGAGGAGGGCCGCGCGGAGCGCGCCGAACTCGAGGCGCGGGCGGAAAACCGCAACGAGGAGGTCGTCGAGGAGGTGCTCGACCGCTTCAAGGAGGCCGTCTATGCTCAGACCTGAGCGGATGAGCCTCGTCTCGGTGACGGGCTCCAAGCAGGTGATGGACGACGCCATCGAGCGGATCCACGACCTTCGCCTGCTGCACGTCACCGACTACGACGGCGAGTGGGAGGGGTTCGCCCCCGGCGACCCGATGGAGGGCGCCGACGCGGCCAGCGAAAAACTCGTCACCGTCCGGGCGCTGCAGTCGACGCTCGGCGTCACCGGCGAGGAGGCCGACACCACGCGGATCGTCACCGACGAGGCCCTCGAGGAGGAACTCGAGGCGGTCCGCACCGAGGCGAACGAACTCGACGACCGCCGGGACGAACTGCGCGACGAACTCCGGAACGTCGAGGACCGCATCGACGCCATGGAGCCGTACGCCCGGCTGGGGATCGACCTCGACCTGTTCCGTGGGTACGACGCGCTCGCGGTCTCGGTCGGCGAGGGCGACCCCGACCGGATCCGGACCGCCCTCGAGAACGCCGACGCCGACGTCGAACCCTACGAGCTGTTCTCCGACGACAGCGATCAGGTCGTCGCAGTGTTCGCGCGCACCGACGAGGACACGCTGACGAACGTGCTCGTCGAGACGGAGTTCACCGCCTACGAACTCCCCAACGCCGAGGGCAGCCCCGAAGCGTACCTCGACGAACTCGAAGACGAGCGCGCGCGGCTCCGCTCGCAGCTGGAGGACGCGGAGGCCGAACTCGACGACCTCCGCCGGGAGGTCGGCGGGTTCCTGCTCGCGGCCGAGGAGACCCTCGCGATCCGGGTCCAGCGCCGCGAGGCGCCGCTCTCGTTCGCGACGACGGAGAACGCCTTCGTCGCCGAAGGGTGGATCCCGACCGAGCGGTTCGTCGACCTCACGGAGGGACTCTACGACGCGGTCGGCGATCACGTCGAGGTCGACGAACTCGAGCGCGCCCAGTACGACGGCGAGGGCCGGATCGTCGACCGCGAGGAGGTCGGCGACCGGGGCACGCCCGGGACGCCCGACCCGACGGCCGCCGACGGGCGCGGCGAGGCCCGCGCCGACGGCGGTGCGACCGCCGCGGCCGGCGCGACCGCCGGCGACCCCCGGCCGGACGGCGGCGAGGACGTCGCCGCGGAGCGGGGCGTCCACGGCACGACGAGCAGCGAGCCGCCGGTGATCCAGCAGAACCCCGAGCCGGTCAAGCCCTTCGAGTCGCTGGTCGAGGTCATCAACCGCCCGAAGTACTCCGAACTCGACCCGACCGTGATCGTGTTCATGACCTTCCCGCTGTTCTTCGGGCTGATGATCGGGGACCTCGGGTACGGGATCCTCTACACCGCCATCGGCTACTGGCTGACGAAGAACTTCGAGAGCGACATCATGACGAGCCTCGGGGGCGTCGCCATCTTCGCCGGCGTGTTCACGATGCTCTTCGGCGTGCTCTACGGTGAGATATTCGGGCTGCACGTGCTCGGAGAGATCGTCTGGAACGGCCACCCGCCGATCCACAAGGGGCTCCAGCCCGGCTTCGCGGAGTACGCGTTCTTCTGGCTGGTAGTGAGCGTCCTCTTCGGGATCGCGCATCTCGCAATCGGCTGGATCTTCGACTTCTACGAGAACCTCGACCACGGCCTCGAACACGCCGTGTTGCACAGCGGCTCGTGGCTGATCATGCTGTTCGGCCTGTGGGCGTGGGTGTTCAGCCACGCGCTCGAGGGGACCAGCCCCGGGTTCATGGTCGGCGAGGACAGCGTCTTCAACGGCCACCCCTTCGACTTCGGGTTCACCGGCCTGCCCGCCTTCGACCTGTTCACGCTGCCGATCGGCGACGGACTGGCGATCTCGGGGTGGCTGGTGATCTTCCTGATCGGGTTCGTCCTGCTGATCGTCGGCGAACCCATCGAGGGCGTCGAGTTCCTGAACGTGCTGGTCAACGCCCTCTCGTACACCCGGCTGGCCGCGGTGCTGCTCGCGAAGGCCGGGATGGCCTACGTGGTCAACCTGCTGGTGTTCGGCGCCTACCAGCACGACGGCGAGACCCACTTCATCTTCACCGAGGGCGAGACGGTCGCTCACGTCGTCGAGGAGTACGGCCGGGAGGCGCTGGTCTTTCCCGGCCTGCTCAACGGCGAGGGCGCGCTCGCGCTCGTGCTCGGCGCCATCGCGGGCGTCGTGATCCTCGTGCTCGGGCACATCCTCGTGCTCGTGCTCGGGATCACCTCCGCCGGCCTGCAGGCGATCCGGCTGGAGTACGTCGAGTTCTTCGGGAAGTTCTTCGAGGGCGGCGGCGAGGCCTACGATCCGCTGGGCTACGAGCGCCAGTACACCGCCGAGGACTGAGCCGACAGCCGACACGTCCTCGGCCGCCGCGCTTTCCCGCTCCGGTCGTCTGCCCGCGGGGTTCGATCCCCCCGTCGGGCCGGATCCGGGAGCGGATAGCCCCGGCTGACAAATTTTGCGTTTCGGCACTTTCGAGCGGGGTACGCCGGGGTATTTGGGAAGCTTTATGGATCCTCTGGGATCACTCCCTCCTGTTCGGTTACGAGCCAACGACTCCCGGAACCCATGCTAGAATTCGTCATCGCATTCGTCAGCACGCTTGCACCGCTCGCTCAGGACGTCCTTCTCCAGGAGGGTGGCTCTCAGGGCGCCGCCATCCCCCCGACGGCCGGCGCGGCCATCGCGGTCGGTCTCGCGGCCTTCGGCGCGGGGTACGCCGAGCGCGGGATCGGCGCGGCGGCAGTCGGTGCTGTCGCCGAGGACGACGAGATGTTCGGTCGCGCGCTCATCCTGACGGTCCTGCCGGAGACGCTGGTCATCCTCGCGCTGGTCACCATCTTCGTGGTCTAACCACACCGCCTTTTCACCACTATGAGCCTTGATACGGTCGTAGAGGACATCCGAGACGAGGCCCGCGCGCGTGCGGAGGAGATCCGCGCCGAGGCCGACGATCGCGCCGAGCAGATCGTCGCCGACGCCGAGGCCGACGCCGAGGAGATCCTCGAGGAACGCGAGCGGGAGGTCGAGCGACAGATCGAACAGGAGCGCGAGCAGACCCTCTCGAGCGCGAAGCTCGAGGCCAAGCAGCTCCGACTGAAGGCCCGCCGGGACGTCCTCGCTGACGTCCGGGAGGCGGTCGAGGAGCGCATCGCGACGATGGAGGAGGACCGCGAGGAGCTCACCCGTGCGCTGCTCGACGACGCCGCCGAGGAGTTCGAGGACGGGTCGACGGTCCGCGTCTACGGCCGGTCCGACGACGCCGCGCTCCTCGAGGGCATCCTCGCGGACGCGGAGTACGAGGGCCACGAGCACGCCGGGGACGTCGACTGCCTCGGCGGCGTGGTCGTCGAGAGCGAGAGTTCGCGGATCCGCGTGAACAACACCTTCGACTCCGTGCTCGAGGACGTCTGGGAGGACAACCTCCGCGACGTGAGCGCGCAACTGTTCGACGAAGACCGAGGGGACGGAGAGCGATGAGTACGTCGGGCGAAGCACCGAACTACGAATACGTCACCGCGCGGGCCCGGTCCCGGCGCGCGGCGCTGTTCGACGCCGACGACTACCGGAAGCTCATCCGCATGGGCCCGGGCGAGATCGCCCGGTTCATGGAGGAGACCGAGTACGAGGAGGAGATGAACGCGCTGGGCGCCCGGTACTCCGGTGTCGACCTCATCGAGTACGCGCTGAACCGCAACCTCGCGAAGCACTTCGAGGACCTGCTGCGGTTCGCCGAGGGGCGCCTGTACGACTACATCGCGCGGTACCTCCGGAAGTTCGACGCCTGGAACGTGAAGACGGTCATCCGGGGGATCTACGCCGACGCCGACCAGCAGGGGATCCGCGACGACCTCATCCGGGCCGGCGAGTTCGACGAGCGCCTGCTCGACAGGCTCGTCGAGGCCGAGTCGATCGACGAGGTCATCGAGCGCCTCGACGGGACGATCTTCGGGGGCCCGCTGGCCGGCGCCTACGAGGACTACGAGGAGTCGGGCGTGCTCGTCCCCCTCGAGAACGCCGTCGACCGGGCGTACTACCGGCTGCTGCTGCCGGACCTGCCCGCCGAGCCCAACCGGGCGACGGAACTGTACATCGAGTTCCTCGAGGCGGAGATCGACTTCCGGAACGCCCGCAACGCCCTGCGGCTCGCGCGGTCGGGCGCGGACGTCGATCCCGCCGAATACTTCATCCCGGGAGGTCAACTGTTCGACGAGGCCGAGCTGCGCCGGCTGGTCGGTACCCCCGACCAGCTCGTCGAGCACATCCGCGCCTCGCGGTACGGCGACGAGCTCGACGACGCACTCGACGAACTCGACGCGGCGGGGAGCCTCATCGAGTTCGAGCGCGCGCTCGAGCGCGCGTTGCTCGAGTACTCGGCGCAGCTGTCGAACCGCTACCCGCTGTCGGTCTGCCCGGTGCTCGCGTACATCCTCGCGAAGGAGCGCGAGGTCGACAACATCCGGGCGATCGCGCGCGGCAAGGAAGCAGGTCTCTCGACCGAGGAAATCGAGGAAGAACTGGTGATCCTATGAGCCAGGAGATCGGCGTCGTCGGGAGCCCCGAGTTCACGACGGGCTTCCGGCTCGCGGGCGTTCGCCGGTTCGCGAACGTCCCCGACGAAGACAAACCCGAGGAACTCGACAGTGCAGTCGAGGAGATGCTCGCGGCCGAGGACGTCGGGATCGTGGTCATGCACGACGACGACCTCGATCACCTGTCCCGGACGGTCCGCGAGTCGGCGGAGACGAGCGTCGAACCCGTCCTCGTCACGCTGGGCGGGACCGCCGGTAGCGGCGGACTGCGCGAGCAGATCAAGCGTGCCATCGGGATCGACCTGATGGAGGAAGATCAGCAACAATGAGCCAGACACAAGACATCGACATCGACGACGCCGACGGCGTCATCCAGAGCGTGAGCGGCCCCGTCGTGGCCGCCACGGACCTCAACGCCCGCATGAACGACGTGGTCTACGTCGGCGAGGAAGGGCTGATGGGTGAGGTCATCGAGATCGAAGGGGACCTGACTACGATTCAAGTGTACGAGGAAACCTCGGCCGTGGCACCCGGTGAACCCGTGACTAACACGGGCGAGCCGCTGTCGGTCGACCTCGGGCCGGGGATGCTTGACTCCATCTACGACGGCGTCCAGCGCCCGCTCGACGTGCTCGAAGAGAAGATGGGCGCGTTCCTCGACCGCGGCGTCGACGCGCCGGGAATCGACCTCGAGAAGGAGTGGGAGTTCACCCCCGAGGTCAGCGAGGGCGACGAGATCGACCCCGGCGACGTCGTCGGGACCGTCCCCGAAACAGAGAGCATCGATCACAAGGTGCTGGTGCCGCCGGACTACGAGGGCGGCACCGTCGAGTCCGTCGAGTCGGGCTCGTTAACCGTCACCGAGCCGATCGCCACCCTCGACAACGGCGAGGAGATCACGATGCGCCAGGAGTGGCCGGTCCGCGAGGGCCGACCGACGGTGAACAAACAGACGCCGACGACGCCGCTCGTCTCCGGGCAGCGCATCCTCGACGGGCTGTTCCCGCTCGCGAAAGGCGGAACCGCGGCGATTCCGGGGCCGTTCGGCTCCGGGAAGACCGTCGCTCAGCAGTCGCTGGCGAAGTTCGCCGACGCGGACATCGTCGTCTACATCGGCTGTGGAGAGCGGGGCAACGAGATGACCGAGGTGATCGAGGACTTCCCCGAACTCCCCGACCCGCAGACCGGGAATCCGCTGATGACCCGGACGTGCCTCATCGCCAACACGTCGAACATGCCCGTGGCGGCCCGCGAGTCCTGCGTGTACACGGGGATCACCATCGCGGAGTACTACCGCGACATGGGCTACGACGTGGCGCTGATGGCCGACTCCACCTCCCGGTGGGCCGAGGCCATGCGCGAGATCTCCTCCCGGCTGGAGGAGATGCCGGGCGAGGAGGGGTACCCCGCGTACCTCGCCGCGCGGCTCAGCGAGTTCTACGAGCGCGCCGGCTACTTCGAGAACATCAACGGCACGGAGGGGTCGATCTCGGTGATCGGCGCCGTTTCCCCGCCGGGCGGTGACTTCTCCGAGCCGGTGACCCAGAACACGCTGCGCATCGTCAAGACGTTCTGGGCGCTCGACGCCGACCTCGCCGAGCGCCGGCACTTCCCGGCGATCAACTGGGACGAGTCGTATTCGCTGTACCGACAGCAACTCGACCCGTGGTTCGAGGAGAACATCGACGGCGACTGGTCGGCGGTCCGCCAGTGGGCCATCGACACGTTGGACGAGGAGAGCGAGCTCCAGGAGATCGTCCAGCTCGTCGGAAAGGACGCCCTGCCGGAGGACCAGCAGCTCACCCTCGAGGTGGCCCGCTTCCTCCGGGAGGCCTGGCTCCAGCAGAACGCGTTCCACGACGTCGACCAGTTCTCCCCGCCGGAGAAGACGTTCCTCATGCTGACGGCGATCAAGACGTTCAACGACGAGGCCTTCGAGGCGCTCGACGCCGGCGTGCCGGTTGAGGAGATCACGGCCATCGACGCCGCCCCGCGGCTCAACCGGATGGGGACGGCCGAGGAGTACGAGGAGTTCATCGAGGAGCTCAAAGGAGACATCACCGCGCAACTGAGGGACCTCTACTGATGAAAGAGTACAAGACGATAACCGAGATCAGCGGTCCACTGGTGTTCGCCGAGGTCGACGAGCCGATCGGCTACAACGAGATCGTCCAGATCCAGACGGGCGACGGCGAGACGCGCCGCGGACAGGTGCTCGAATCGACCAGCGACTACGTTGCGATCCAGGTGTTCGAGGGGACCGAAGGGATCGACCGCGACTCCTCGGTCCGGTTCCTCGGCGAGACGCTGCGGATGAAGCTCACCGAGGACCTGCTCGGCCGCGTCCTCGACGGGTCGGGCGATCCGATCGACGGCGGCCCCCGACGGCCCGGGAGTACCCCGAGGAGTTCATCCAGACCGGCGTCTCGGTTATCGACGGGATGAACACGCTCGTGCGCGGCCAGAAGCTGCCGATCTTCTCCGGCTCGGGGCTGCCGCACAACGAACTCGCCCTGCAGATCGCCCGACAGGCCACCGTCCCCGAGGAGGCCGCCGAGGACGACGAGGAGGCCAGCGAGTTCGCGGTGATCTTCGGCGCGATGGGGATCACCGCCGAGGAGGCAAACGAGTTCATGGACGACTTCGAGCGCACCGGCGCGCTCGAGCGGTCGGTCGTCTTCATGAACCTCGCGGACGATCCCGCCGTCGAACGGACGGTCACGCCGCGACTGGCGCTGACGACCGCGGAGTACCTCGCGTTCGAGAAGGGGTACCACGTGCTGGTCATCCTGACCGACATGACCAACTACTGCGAGGCGCTACGCGAGATCGGCGCCGCCCGCGAGGAGGTGCCGGGGCGCCGCGGATACCCCGGATACATGTACACCGACCTCGCCCAGCTCTACGAGCGCGCGGGCCGCATCGAGGGCCGGGAGGGATCGGTCACCCAGATCCCGATCCTCACGATGCCCGGCGACGACGACACCCACCCGATCCCCGACCTGACGGGGTACATCACCGAGGGGCAGATCTACGTCGACCGCGACCTCAACAGCCAGGGGCTGGCGCCGCCGGTCAACGTCCTGCCGAGCCTCTCGCGGCTGATGGACGACGGGATCGGCGAGGGGCTGACCCGCGAGGACCACGCCGACGTCTCCGACCAGATGTACGCCGCTTACGCGGAGGGCGAGGACCTGCGCGACCTAGTGAACATCGTCGGCCGCGAGGCGCTCGACGAGCGCGACAATCGGTTCCTCGACTTCGCCGACCGGTTCGAGGAGGAGTTCGTCGATCAGGGGTACGACACGAACCGGGACATCGACGACACGCTCGACATCGGCTGGGAGCTGCTGTCGATGTTCCCCAAGGAGGAGCTCAACCGGATCGACGAGGACCTCCTCGAGGAGTACTACCGGGAGGAGGAGAGCGAGACGGTCGAGGCCACCGCCGACGACTGATCGCGATCCCTCCCGGCGGCGGTCCGACTGCCAGGAGACGTTCGTCGGATACCTCTCTTCCCGGAGGAGCGTCGGTCGGTAGCGACGTGTATCGGTCGCGACGGGGGGCCCGCCGAACGCCTCGACGGCCGCGAGGAATTCGCCGTCGACGCGGTGCCGACCGTCGAGGCTGCCCTGGCCGGTAGGACGACCGGAAGCGACGAAGCGAGGACAGGACCGGAACGGATTCGCGGGCGTCCGGTCGTCGCCGAGGCGTTCCTCAAGTCACCCGCCGTCGTCCCGGGTGGACCGCCGACTGCCGACTGCCGACTGCCGACTGCCGGGGCACCCTCTCGGCGGTCCACGCCGGCAGCGAGGGTGGATCGACAGACGATCCGGGAACGTCCGGCGCCGCGGCTTGATTCAACGCGGCCGTCACGGTCGCGATCGGTCGCTCGCCCGACGGCGAAGGATTCTACGTCGAGAACGACGGTCCCGGCGTCCTCGCCGAGCAGCGAGAGTCAGTGTCCGATCCCGGATGCGCGTCCACACAGGACGAGACCGGCTCCGGACTCCGGACTCCGAACTCCGACCCGTCGAGACCGCCGCTGAGGCCCACGGTCGGCGGCCGCCCCGGCCGGGACGCGGCGAGGGGCGCCCGGATCGGGTCTACCGGCATCGAATTCGCCTGATGTGGGTCGGACGCGGATTGCGGGCGCGAACAGATTGATGGATCGATAGTCCTGACGCAGGGTATGAGCCGATCCCGAGCGGAGCGCCTGCGCGTGCTCGTCGTCGGCACTGACTCCGAGCGACGTGCTGAGGTTGCCCGCGCGCTCGACACCGATCGGATCGTCGTCGAGACGGTCCAGCGACCCGACGCCGGCGGCCAGCGACTGGGCGAGGTGGACTACGACGCCCTCGTCGTCGACCTGACGTCACTGATTGACGGTCTCGATTTTCTGCGGTCGGTCCGGGAATGGTCCGACGTCCCGGTCACCGCGCTGATCGAAGACGCCCGGGTCGAAGCGGTGTTCGACGCAGGCGCGACTGACTGCGTCCACGTCGCCGGCAGCTCCGACCCGTTCGCCCGTCTGGCGGGTCGCATACGCAGTATCGTCGCCTGGCGCGGTCCCGAGGGCGATCGCGCGCGCGCGGCTATCACCCAGGACCTGATGGAGCGGGCGATGGACGCCGCTCCTATCGGCATCACGGTTTCGGATCCGGACCTCCCCGACAACCCACTGGTCTACGTCAACGACTCCTACGCGGACATGACCGGCTACGAACGCTCGGAGGCGCTAGGCCGTAACTGTCGGTTCCTCCAGGGACAGGGCAGCGACCCGGAGACCGTCGCCGCGATGCGCGAGGCTGTCGCGACCGACGACCCCGTCTCCGTGGAACTCGTCAACTACCGGAAGGACGGCACCTCCTTCTGGAATCGGGTCGACATCGCGCCGGTCCGCGACGGGTCGGGCGCGGTCACTCACTTCGTCGGCTTCCAGACCGACATCACCGAGCGTAAACGGGCCGAGGCCGAGGCCAAGCGGTACGCCGTCGCCGCCGCCCGGGAGCGCGAGCACCTCCAGCACCTCGTCGACCGGATCGAGGGACTGATCAGGGACGTCACGGCGGTTCTGATCCGAGGAGAGAGCCGCCGACAACTCGAGACGGAGGTCTGCGAGCGACTGGTCGAGTCCGGACCGTATGCCGCTGCTTGGATCGGGGACGTGGACATGGGTGCGGACGTGATCGCCCCGCGGGTCAGAGTCGGGAGCGGGACGGCGGCGCCCCCGGACGAACTGATTCTCGACCGGCGCGAAGGGTCGATCGATCCCACCGTCCGCGCGGTGGCGGCCCGGGAGGTCGAGATCGGGCGGGACGACGGCGAAGGGCTCCACCCCGACGGACCGGCGTTCCCGGACGCACTCCGATCGGTCGCAGCCGTCCCGCTGGCCCACCGCGAGACGCTGTACGGGGTACTGAACGTCTATGCCGGAACCCCGGACGCCTTCGACCGAGAGCGGGTCGTCCTGTCGCTGCTGGGACGGTCGGTCGGCGCAGCGATCAGTGCGGTCGAGAGCCGGCGGGTCCTCTTCGGAACCGCTGTCACTGAACTCGAGATCGGGCTCGAGGACGACACCTTCGTCCCGCTCGCGGCGGCGATCGACGCTCAGATCGCCTACGAGGGGGCCGTTCCGCGGGACGGAAGTTCGGTTACCGTCTTTGCGACCGTCACCCCCGACGGCGATCGGGTGTCGGCGGTCGCCGAGGACCTGCCGGGAGTCGAGCGGGCCACCCGGGTCACCGTCAGCGAGGACGACGAGGACGCGTCCGGGCTTTACGAGTTCCGCTGCTCGTCGGACTCGTTCGTCACGCGAGTCGTCGACGCCGGCGGGCGGATCCGCCGGTTCCGGGCCGAGAAGGGGTCTCTGGAACTCCTCGTCGAGACGGCCGACAGATCTACCGCCCGGTCGCTGTTCGCCGGCCTCCGGGAAGCTTTCGACGGGGCCGAACTGCTGCGGTCGCGCGACCGCGACCGCCAACCCCGGACTCGCCGGGACCTCCTCGGTGAACTGGAGGACCTGTTGACCGAGCGCCAGCGGACCGCGCTGCGAACGGCCTATCTCGCCGGCTACTTCGAGTGGCCCCACGCGGTCTCCGGGGACGAACTGGCCGACGCGATGGGCGTTTCCCGATCGACGTTCCACCAGCACCTCCGGACCGCCCAGCGGAAGTTCCTGAACGCAGTCTACGAACCGGACGCGGAACCTAACTAGTTGGGGTGCGAATTCATACGGCCCGGGAATACCCGAACTAGTGTGGGACTCTCTTTATTACTGTAGGATGAATAATAATAGCCGCGCCATGGCACAACCAGGTTCTGAGTCGATCTGGCTCTGGATCGGTACCCTCGGAATGACCCTCGGTACCCTCGTGTTCGTCGCGCGGGGACGCGGGGTACGCGACGAGGAGCAACAGTTGTTCTACATCGTCACCACCTTCATCACGACCGTCGCCGCTGCGTCGTACTTCGCGATGGCGACCGGGCTCGGTCTCATCGAGGTGACCGTCGCCGGACAGACCCTCGACATCTACTGGGCGCGGTACGCCGACTGGCTGATCACGACGCCGCTGTTGTTGTTCGATCTCGCGCTTCTGGCGGGTGCCGACCGGAACACGATCTACACGCTGGTCGGACTGGACGTCTTCATGATCCTGACGGGGCTGGCGGGTGCGCTGGCGACCTCGAGTCCCGGCGTCCGCATCGCTTGGTGGGCGATCAGCACTGGTGCGTTGCTGGCCCTGCTGTACTTCCTCGTGGCGGCACTGTCGGAGTCCGCGAAGCGCCAACCGGAGGACGTGGCGAGCCTCGCGGGGACGCTGCGGAACATGATCATCGTCCTGTGGCTGGCTTACCCCGTGGTCTGGATCCTCGGGACCGAGGGGACCATCGGCATCCTCCCGCTGTACTGGGAGACGGCCGCGTTCATGGTTCTCGACCTGACGGCGAAGGTCGGATTCGGACTGGTGTTGCTCCGGAGCCGTAACATCCTCGACGAGGTCAACCGCCCGGCCGCACAGCGCGGTCGGACGGCCTGACCCGGCCGGCGACGCCCGGTCGCCAGCCCTCTCCCGGACTCCCCTATGTCTCTGACATATGCTCAGTTTCACGCGCTGTTCGTCGTCCCGCCGGCGACCGGGCTCTGGTTCGCCGTCCGCCGCCGAAGTACGGCCCGAGATCCGTGGCGACCGCGACCGGCCGCGGTGGCGCTGCTCTCGGTCATCGCGCTCGCCTACACGACGCCCTGGGACAACTACCTCATCGAGCAAGGGGTGTGGTGGTACGGCGAGGGGCGCGTAGCGGCGACGCTCTGGCGGGCCCCCGTCGAGGAGTATCTGTTCATCGCTCTCCAGCCGGTCGTCGCGGGCCTGTGGATCCATCTCCTCCCGGCGCCGTCGGTGCTCCCGTCGGCACTCCCGGCAGTGTCCCTCCGGTCGCGCGTCGCGGGAGCCATCGCTGGGCTGACCGTCGGGGCCGCGGGCCTGGGTCTGCTGTCGACCCCGTCGACGTACTACCTGGGCGCTATCGTCGCCTGGAGCGGGCCGGTGCTGGCACTGCAGTGGGGGGTCGGCTGGCCCGTCATCTGGCGGCTCCGGCGGACCGTCGCCCTCGGCGTCCTCGTCCCCTCGGCGTACCTCTGGGTCGCCGACGCTATCGCCATCGATCGGGGAGTCTGGATCATCGCAGAGCGGTACACGACGGGGATCGCCGTCGGCGGCCTGCCCGTCGAGGAGGCGGTCTTCTTCGTCGTGACCAACCTGTTCGTCGTTCAGGGGCTGGTACTGTACGACTGGGTGATCGCCCGATGGGAGTGAGCCCCGCTGCCCGGCGACGACCGATCGCTGGGACGCCAGTCGCCCACCTCGCCCTCCTGCCCGGCTGGATCGCCGCCGGGGGGCTGCTGGTCGTTGCGCTCGCCGACGTGTCGCTCCCGCCGGCGTACGGTTACGCGGTGCTGATCGTCGGCGCCGTCCTCTTCGGACTGCCCCACGGGGCCGTCGACTACCTGGTGCCGGCCCGCGCCGCCGGATCGCGTCCGATCCGGTCGCTGGTCGCGGTCGGCGGACTCTATCTGGTCTTCGGTGGCGCGTACGCGGCCCTCTGGTTTCTCGCGCCCGCCGTCGCCGCCGTCGGCTTCCTCGGACTCACGTGGTACCACTGGGGACAGGGGGACCTCCACGCGCTCGTGGCTCTGGCCGGCGCCGATCACCTCCGGACCCGTCGGCGCCGAATCGCGACCGTCGCCGTCCGGGGTGGTCTGCCGATGGTCGTCCCGCTACTGGCGTTTCCCGATCGCTACCGCGCGGTGGTCGCCTCGTTCGTCGCGCCGTTCGCCGGCTCCCGGTCTCTCCTCGCCGTCCTGTTCGCGACCGAGGTCCGCCTCGCGCTGGGCGGCGGACTGGCAGCACTGACGGTGGCCGCGCTCGCGGTCGGTCGCGACGGGACGGATCCCCGGGGCTGGCGGCTCGAGGCCGCCGAGACGGGCCTCCTGTGGGTGTACTTCGCGGTCGCCCCGCCGGTGCTGGCCGTCGGCGTGTACTTCTCGCTGTGGCACAGCGTCCGCCACGCCGCCCGGTACGCGCTGCTCGACGGGAACGCTGGCGGGGGCGACGGTCGCCGCGCTCGCACTGCTGGGGGTGCTGGCGGCACTCGTCCCCGTCCCGCCGGCGAGCACGGACGGGTGGATCGCGCTCTATCTCGTTCTGGTGGCAGTGCTGACGCTCCCTCACGCCGTCGTCGTGACGTGGCTCGACCGGCGTCAGACCCTCTGGACGCCGCCGCAGCGTGGCCTCCGCACGCGTAACGGCAACAGGTAAGAGGCTCCGCGGGCTAGTCACGGCCACTATGGCCAAGGACGTCAAGCCGACGCGCAAGAACCTCATGGCGATCGAGGAGCGCATCGAGCTCTCCGAGCGGGGCCACGACACGCTGGAGAAGAAACGCGACGGCCTCATCATGGAGTTCATGGACATCCTGGACCAGGCCCAGGACGTCCGCGAGGACCTCGACGACGCCTACGAGACCGCCCAGCGCAACATCAACATGGCGCGGGCGATGGACGGCGACGTCGCGGTCCGGGGCGCGGCCGCCGCGCTCAAGGAGCACCCCGAGATCACCACCCAGTCGAAGAACATCATGGGCGTGGTCGTCCCCCAGATCGAGTCCTCGAAGGTCAGCAAGTCCCTCGACCAGCGGGGCTACGGCGTCGTCGGTACCTCGGCGCGCATCGACGAGGCCGCCGAGGCCTACGAGGAACTGCTCGAACAGATCATCCTCGCCGCCGAGGTCGAGACGGCGATGAAGAAGATGCTCGAGGAGATCGAGACGACCAAGCGCCGCGTCAACGCCCTCGAGTTCAAGCTCCTGCCCGACCTCAAGAGCAATCAGGAGTACATCGAGCAGAAGCTCGAGGAGCAGGAGCGCGAGGAGATCTTCCGCATGAAGAAGATCAAGGCAAAGAAGGAAGAGGAGGAAGACGAGGCCGAGGCCGCCGAGGAGATCGACGAGGCCAAACAGGAGACGGTCACCGCCGACGACTGAGCACCGACGACCGGATCGCGACCGCGTCGGCGCGTCCGCTCGCCGCCCTTTCTACACGCTTTTCCCCGCGCCCCGCCCACCGCCGGTATGGCCTGCCCGAACTGCGGAGCGCCCCGCATCGCCTTCCTCGTGCCCGACGACCTACGCGCGCACGTCCCCGAGGAACCGCCCGCGGTGGCGCTGTGCACGACCTGCCTCGCGATGGAGCCGGCCGACCCGGCCGGCGCGGCCGCCGAGCCCGACCTCTCGCGGATCAGCGACGCCCTGCCCGACGGCGAGGCGGCGACCCCGCTGGCGCTGGCGCTCGGACAGCTCGACTCGCTGGCGCTGTACCGCGGGGACATCGAGGCGCTGCTCGAGCGCGCCGAGCGGGGCGGCGCCGACCCGCTCCTGTTGATCGACCGCCTCGACGCTCAGGGATCGGTGCAGGCGCGGGCGGACCTCGCGCGCCGCCGCCACCAGCTCGAACAGCTCCTAGACTGATACCCTAAACCCTTAATCCGATACAGGTACGAGACCCGACGTGTTCGTCCCCGCCGAATCCCTGGCCGACGCTCCGGACCTGCTCCGGTTGCTGGCCGTGCCGACGTTCGCCTGGGCGGCCTACCGGGACGTCCGCACCCGCCGGGTCTCGAACCGGACCTGGCTACCGCTCGCGGCCGTGGGTGTCGCCCTGCTGGCGTGGGACCTCCAGTCGGTGCTGGGCGGGCCGGCGTCCGTCCGCCGACCGTTCGCTCTCCGGGCGGCCGTGAGCCTGGGCATCGTCGCGCCGCTCGGCTACCTCTTCTGGCGGCTGGGCGGGTTCGGCGGCGCCGACGCGAAGGCGCTGATCGCGCTCGCGGTCGCCTTCCCGACCTACCCCGTCTACTACCTCCCCGGGGCGGCGCTGCCCCTGGAACCGAGTCGACTGGGGGTGTTCTCGCTGACCGTCCTCACGAACACCGTGCTCGTGGGCCTCGCCTACCCCGTCTGGCTGACGGCGCGCAACGCCGCCGCCGGCGAGTTCGCCCCGCGGATGGTCGTCGGCCGGCGGATCCCGGCCCGGGCGGCCGTCGGGGAGTACGGCCGCCTGCTCGACAGCGGCCTCGACCTCGACGCCCTGCGGATGTACCTCCGCTGGCGGGGGTGTTCGCTGGCGGCGCTCCGGGCGGCCCCCGCGGCCCACCGGGACCCGGCGAGCGTCGGGGCTACGAACGACCCCGGTGACGGCACGGTCGGGACCGCCCCGGCACCCGAGTCACCGGGGACGCGGCCGGTCTCCGACGGCGGACGGATCGACCCCGAGGGCGGCGACCGGGGGCCGGTCGCAGTCGAGGCACGCTCCGAGCCAGCGGCGGCGACGGCGCGGCGGCCTTCCTCGCGGCCGTCGACGACGACGCCTACGGCACTACGCCCGCGGAACTGCGGGCGGGGCTGGACGCGCTGACCGAGCGCGAGACGGTGTGGCTGACGCCGGGGCTGCCCTTCCTCGTCCCCATGTTCGTCGGGCTGGTCGTCGCGCTCACCTACGGCGACCTGCTGTACGCCCTGCTGGCGACGCTGGGCGCGATCTGATCTGGTCCCGGTAAGGGCCGGATGGTACACCGTCGCTCCCGGGCAAGGGGGCCACATGGCCGACAAACAGCCCAGCGAGGAGGTCGACGAGAACCAGCTTTCCATGGCCCGGACCCTCGGGACCTCCTACCGGGACGCCGTGAGCTACATGGCGACGCAGGTCGCCCACACCGGCGACACGACCGAGGCCGGCGACTACGTCGTCGGCTTCGCTCAGGAGGAGGCCGAGGGGACGTACGAACTCGTCGAGGAAGGCGAGTTCGAGTGGACCGAACCGGACGAGGAGAACTGCCACCTCGAGGTCGTCGTGATGGACGCCGCCGACGGGCGGTTCGTCCCGGGGACTGACGTCACGGCGACGTTCGAGGACGGCGACGGGGAGTACGGCCCCTTCGAGTTGCCTTTCCTCTGGCACCCGGGACTGTACCACTACGGCGCGAACCTCGAACTGCCCGGGTCTGGCAGCTACGACGTTCACGTCGCGGTCGACCCGCCCACGTTCATGCGCCACGACGAGATCAACGGCGACCGCTACGGGGAGCGCGTCGAGGTGACCTTCGAGGACGTGGACGTGGAAACCGGGCAGACTAGCGCGGTTCGGATCCGGAGCGATCCCGCTCGCCGGAGCCGGACGCCGACTGAGGCGAAAAGGCCTATCAGCGCCAGTCGCTTTGCTCCGCGTATGAGCGTCGACCTCGAGTTCGGCGAGGACGGACTCGTCCCGGCCGTCGCACAGGACGCCGAGACCGGGGCGGTACTGATGCTGGCGTACGCGTCGCCGGCGGCCGTCGAGCGCACCCGGGAGACCGGGCTGGCCCACTACTACTCCCGGAGCCGCGAGGAACTCTGGCAGAAGGGCGGTTCCAGCGGCCACGTCCAGCGGGTCAGGGAGGTCCGGGTGGACTGCGACGGTGACGCCCTGCTCTACCTCGTCGATCAGGAGGGCGGAGCCTGCCACACCGGTTACGAGAGCTGTTTCCACCGGGCCGTCGAGGGCGTCGACGTCGCCGCGGACGGCGCGGGCGCGAGCGCCGAGGTGACGACCGTCGGCCGGCGGGCGACCAGCGAGACCTACCACGACCTCGTGGCAACGCTTGACCGCCACGAGGAGGACGCGACCGGGTACGGCGACTTCGAGAAATACGTCCAGTTCCAGGAGGCCGTCGCCGACCACCTCGCGGCGGTCGACGACGGGGCGCCGGCCAGCGACGCGTTCGCCGCCGCAGACGAGGCCCTCCAGCAGCGGACGCTCTCCGAGTCGGACTTCGATCGCGCCCGCGAGGCGCTCGCCCCGGCCGCCGAGTACGCCGCGCTCCGGGAGGAACGCGTCGCCGCCCGCGAGCGCTACCGGGAGGCACGGCGCGCGGTCGCACGCGAACTGACGGCGGCCGACGAGCGGGTCGCCGACCTCGAACGGCTCCGGCGGCTGGCCGCAGCCGACCTCGACGCGCCCGTCGACCGGCTCCGGGACCCCATCGAGCGCTGCGACGAGCGCGTCCGCGAGGCGTTCCGGTCGTTCCGGCGCTCGGCGCCCGCCCGCGAGGTGGTCGCCGTCGCCGACCGCGCGGCCGGCACGCCGCTCGTCGACTACGAGCGGCCCCCCGAGCGCCTTCGGCGGTACGTCAGCGGGCGCGACGCCGGCCGGGAGACCGTCGCCACGCTGCTCGAGTACGCCGGCTACTCGGTCTCGAAGCTCGCCCACTACGTCGATGACCCGCGGGCACTGAAAGGCGCGGTCGGCGGCAACCGGACGTACCTCGAAGGGCTGGACGCCGAACCGCTGACCGTCGGGTGGCCGCCGCCGCCGGCCGCCGCCCTGCGCTGGCGGACGCGCGAGCTGATCCCCGTCGTCGCCCGGATCGCCGACGAGGACTGCGTCGCCCGCCTGCGCGCGGTGCGGGCGCTCCCCCGGGAGACCGATTACGAACGGTTACGCGAGAGCGCGCTCGCGCGCGCCGAACTCGACGCCGACGAGCGCGAGCGGATCCGGCAGGGGGAGCTCGGGGCGGAACTGGCGTCCGCCCGGGAGCGCCGCGAGCGCCTCGCCGCGGCCCTCGAGGAGCACCCGCCGCCGGAGGAACTGGACGCGTAGGTCCCGAACCGGGACCGAGGGCCGTGTTCGCGGTCCCGATCGGGGATCGCGGGACGGTCGAACCCGCCGACGGTGCGCGACGAGCGCGTCGGCGTCGGGCTTCGGGCTTCGACGCTATCCGCGCGGCGAGGCCGGACCGCAACGGGCGGTTCTCATCCTGGTCACGGCGTCTCGACCCCGGTGATCTCGAACCTGGCCCCGCCTCTCCGCGACGCGGATCTCCCAGCCGTGCGCCTTGACGATCTCCTCGACGATCGCGAGGCCGAAGCCGATCCCGCCGTCGGCCGTCGTGTACCCGTGCTCGAAGACGGCGTCGCGCTCGTCGGCGGGAATGCCCGGGCCGTCGTCCTCGACGTAGAAGCCGCCCCCGTCGAGCGCGCCGACCCGCACCGTCACGCTCCGCCCGCCGTGGCTCACCGCGTTGCGAAACAGGTTCTCGAACAGCTGGCGGAGCCGTCCCGGGTCGCCCCGGACCGCCACTCCCGCTTCGACCTCCAGCTCCGCGTTCGCGGTCGCGACGTCCTCCCACCACCGGTCGAGCCGGTCCGAGAACCGGACGGGCTCCCGGTCGCCGACCGTCCGACCCTCCCGGGCCAGCGTCAGCGTCTCGTCGATGATCTCCCCGATCCTGTCCAGCGACCGCGCAATCGCGTCGAGGTGGTGGCTGTCGCACTCCTCGGTAGCCAGTTCGAGCCGCCCGGCCGCGGTGGTCAGCGGAGTTCGGAGGTCGTGGCTGACGATGCTCGTGAACTTCTCGAGGCGGTCGTTCTGCCGCTCGAGCTCGCGCTTGTACTCGACGCGTTCCGTGATGTCGGTCGTCACCGCACAGATCCCGTCCGGCGCGCCGGACTCGTCGAAGATCGGGCTCTTGAGCGTGAGGAACGTCCGCATCCCGTCCGCCGTGGGGACCTCCTCCTCGACTCTGATCGTCTCGCGGTCGCGGAGGACCCGCCGGTCGTCGGCGCGGTACCGGTCGGCGATCCCCTCCGAGAACAGGTCGTAGTCCGTCCGCCCGACCGCCTCCTCCTCTCCGATGCCGAGGACGTCGCGACACGTGTCGCTCATGAGCCGGTATCGCCCCTCGCTGTCCTTGACGAACACTGCGGCGGTCGTCGTATCGAGGATGGTCTGGAGCAGCCGGTTCGTCTCTCGGAGTTCCCGCTCGTACTTCCTTCGCTCGGTGACGTCGCGGACGACGCAGACGACGCCGTCCTCCATGACCGTCAGCGACAGCTCCTGAGGGAACGAACTGCCGTCCCGCCGCGTGCCGATCCCCTCGCCGCGCCAGCTCCCCTCCTCGAACAGCGTCGGGAGGACCTCCTTTCGCATGCGCTCCCGCTCGCTGTCGTCGTAGCAGATTCCCCAGCTCTCCCCGACGAACGCCTCCGGATCGTCGTAGCCGTAGATGTCGGCGTGGGCCTGGTTCACGAACGTGTACTCGCGGTTCTCGTCGAGGATCGCGATGCCGTCGATCGACGCCTCCATCGCCGTCGACCGCGCCTTCAGTCGCCGCTCGCGCTCTCGGCGCTCGGTGATGTCGCGGGCGGCGGCGAAGAAGACGTCTTCGTCGGGTGCGTCCAGTCGACCGACGCGCACCTCGACGGGGAACTCCGTCCCGTCGGCCCGCCTGTGAACGCTGTTGACGTTCTCGATCTCGTCGGGACGCATCCCCGCCCACAGCGCACGCAGTTCGTCCGGCGACAGCCCCCGATCGATGTCCGACACGTCCATCCCGACGAGCCGTTCGCGGTCGTACCCCAGCGTCTCGCAGGCGTGTTCGTTCACGTCGACGATCCGGCCGTCGGCCGCGTGGAGGATGATCGAATCGACCGACTGCTCGAAGAGCCGTCTGAAGCGCCGGGCGGTCCGATCGCGCTCCGCCCGATCGAGCGCCGTCTCGACGTTCGCCGCCAGGAGCTCGACGAGCGAGCGATCGGGTCCATCGATCCCGGTCCGGTCGACCGAAGTGACGATCATCACCCCGTGGTCGCCCAGCGGAAGGACCAGTTCCGACTCCGTCGGCGCGTCCGCGACGTCCCCCGGTCGTTCGCCGGGGCCCCGGGAGAGACTGGGCGCTCCCGTTCGAAACGCTTCCCGGAGGGGGCGGTCCCCCGACGCGTGGCTGGGAAGGTCCCCCTCGTCGCTCCCGGCGGCCGGTTCGAGGGACTCGGCGTCGTCACCGAGCCAGACGCCGCTCGCCGGATAACCCAGCGCGTCGGTGACCGTCCGGACTGCCGTCTCGCAGACCGCGTCCCGGTTGCCGGTCCGCGCGAGCTCCCGGGTCGCATCGCGGAGCCGCTCGATCCGGTGCTTCAGATCGCGACGTGCGGTGGCGCTCCGAAGGATGTCGGTGGAGCCCCGGACCCGTCCGTCGGAAACCGACTCCACGCGGTGCTCGGTGACGACGCGATCACCGCGCTTCGGGACGATCTCGGCCTCGAACCGGACGACGTCGGGTCCGTCCTCGGAGCGGACGCGCGCGAGGTTGGTCTCGATGGTCGCGGCGGCCTCGGCGTCCGCGACGCGGTCGAGGTCGGCGCCGACGAGGCTCTCGCGGTCGTCCCCGACCAGATCCGCGAATCCGTCGTTGACGTCGACGAACGTCCCCTCCTCGTCGAGGACGTAGCCCGGGTCCGCGAGCGCGTCGGGGAGAGTTCCGTCCCGGTCGCTCTCCCGCCCGGCGTGCGGGTCGGCGGCGCCCCCGACGATGCGCTCGACCAAGCGGTCGACGGAATCTGGCTCGCCTTTCGGGACGTAGCCGGCCGCCCCGGCGTTGAGCGCGTTCGCGGCGACCTCCTCGCTCCGTTCGCTCGTGAACAGGACGATCGGAAGCGACCGACCGGGGAACCGCGCGCGGATCCGCTCGACGAACTCGACGCCCGTCATCCCGGGCACGTCGTAGTCGCTGACGACGCAGTCGGCGGCGGTCGGATCGCTACGGAGTCGGGCGAGAGCGTCGCCGGGCGAGGACTCGGTTACGACCTCCAGACGGTCGTCTTCGCGTTCTAGCGACTCGACCGTGGGACCGCGGGCCGGGTCGTCGTCGACGTAGAGAACGCGGATCGATTCGCCCATCGTTTGCCTCCCTGGAACGAAGCGGTTATCAATTCCCTGATCGCTCCCGTCCCGGGACCCGTGGACGGTGCCGACCCTGACCGAGAACTGCTCGCGGCCCGCCGAAAGCGACCGCGAAGGGCGACCCCCCATTTTCGACTGCGCGGTAGCTTTCGGCCCGGATTTGGTATAGCTGAATGTAATTTATCGGTGTGCACCGGCGGCTTTCCGTCGGGGAACTTCGCGCGGGAGAAGCCTCAGACCTCGCGGAGGTCAGTTTCCATCGCGTCCGCGAGTTTCTCGGCGCGGTCGCGGTCGCGGGCTTCGGCGTAGAGCCGGACGACCGGTTCGGTCCCGCTGGGGCGGACGAGCACCCAGCCGTCGCCGTAATCCAGCCGGTAGCCGTCGATGGTCGTCAGGTCGGCGTCGCTGCCGCGGGCGGCCTCCTCGGCGGCCGCGAGCAACCGCTCGCGCTCGTCGTCGTCGCTGTACCCCACGTTGCGCCGGATGTTGTGGTAGCCGCCGTGATCGGCCGCGATCTCGCTGGCTGTTCGCTTCGTCGCCGCGAGCAGTTCGATGAAGCGGGCGGCGGTGTAAGCTCCGTCGCGGGCCAGTCGGTAGTTCGGGAAGAGCACGCCGCCGTTGCCCTCGCCGGCGACGGGGACGGTGGCCCCCTCGCGACGGAGCCGTTGAATGCGGGTGATGATGTTCGTCGAGCCGATAGAGGTGAGTTCGAGGGTCGCGCCGGCCTCGTCGACGACGTCGACGAGCCGCTGGGAGACGTTGACCGCCGAGACGGTCGTGTCGCCGGCCTCCAGTTCCGCGGCCGCGAGAGCCGCCAGCGCCGCGTCGCCCTCGACGTGGGCGCCGGTTTCGTCGACGAAGATGGCACGGTCGGCGTCCCCGTCGTGGGCGACCCCCAGGTCCGCGTCCGCGGTGCGGACGAGCCGCCGGAGGTCCGCGAGGTTCTCCTCGACTGGTTCGGGGTCGCGCCCCGGGAACCGACCGTCCGGCTGGGCGTTGACAGTGACGACGTCACAGCCCAGCTCCCGGAAGAACCCGGGGCTGGTGAGCGATCCGGCGCCGTGCCCGGGATCGAGGGCGATCCGCACGTCGGCGGCCTCGATGTCCCCCCGGTGGACCCGATTGAGCAGTTCGGTGACGTACTCCTCCTGGACGGTGTCGATGCGGTGGCTCTCTCCGGTCGTCTCCCAGTCGGCGAACGTGAACCGATCGGCGAGCAGCCGATCCTCGACGCGCTCGAGGGCGTCGCGGGCGAGTTCGACGCCGTCGGAGCCGACGAGCTTCACGCCGTTGTACTCCGGGGGGTTGTGGCTGGCGGTGATTATCAGCCCGGGGATCCCCTCGCGCTCGGCGTACGCCTGCAGCGCCGGCGTCGGGACGACTCCGATCCGGTCGACGTCGCAGCCGACGCTCTGTGCGAATCGTTCGCGGCGCCCGAGGGCGACCCGGGGTCGGCTGTCGGCGTCGGCTGCGTAGACCGACCCGGCCGCCATGGCGACGCGACCGACGAACGCCGGGGTCAACTCTTCGTTCGCGACGCCCCGGACGCCGCTGGAGCCGAAAATCTTCATTGTCGGACCCTCCGAACGGGATTCTCAAATGGATTGCGAAGCTGCCGATATACTACATGCCGCTATAACGAACTCCGACTCCGCTCCGCTGGCGACCGAGCCGCGGTCCTCATCTGCTCGGAGACGAACTGTCGCCACCGAACGCCGGCTACTAGCCCCGCTTCCGTCGGAGCGTCGGGCGGACCGTCTACCGGGTCGTCCCTGAGCGGTCACGCTCGTCGGCCGCCCCGCCGGGATCGGGATCCCGGGACTCCCGATCCGACCGGTCTCGGCCGGAGAGGGGATCCCACGATCGACCTCACGGGAGTTGGCGACGAGAGACGCCCCTTGTGGAGTCGCGTCCCTGCCGCCCGCTCCGTCGTCCGACGGTCCGGTTCCCTTGGCCGGCGGTCCGTCGCCGCTCTCTGTCGAATTCGACGTGACGTTCGCTCCCCCGGGGGCCGACGCAGCGTCCGCTCCCGCACCGTCGACCGTCCCGTTCGATCCCGTCCCGGTCGTATCACCGGAGCTCTCGGCCTCAGCGCCGTCGGTGGAGTTCCCGTCGTTCACCGCACCGTCGCCGCTGCTCGACTCACTCCCGGCCGCGGTCGGATCCGACTCGGACGACGATTCCGACGCCGGAGCCGGTTCGGCGTCGGAACTCCCGCCAGCCGCGGCGGTACCAGTGCCGTTTTCGGTGGAGTCTGGTGATCCGGAGTCGTTCCTCGCTCCGGTCTCGTCCGCTGGCGTGGCAGCGCCCTCGGTCGTCGCGTTCGCCTCGGAACCCTCCGTATCGGAGCCGTTGACGGCGCTCGTGGGTTCTATCCGGGAGATGTTCGTCTCAGAGATGTTCGGCCCGGAGTCGTTCGTCGACGTATCGGCGGCGTCTGCCGTCACTCCGGTACCGTTACTCGCCTCGGTGTGGTTCGCCGACTCGGAGTCGCTCGCCACCCCGTTCTCGGTCGCAGCGTCACCCGTCGTCGCCGCTCGACCGTCAGCGCCGTCGGCCGTCTCGTTTCTCCCCGCGTTCGGGTCGCCGGTATCGCTTTTCGTGCCGTCCGTCGCACTGTCCGGACCGCTCCTGGTTTCGCTCGCTGCCGCGTCAGCGCTCGTCTCCGGCGACGTCGTCTCGTTTGCGGTCGCGTTCGCCGCCTGGGTAGCGTCGGCAGTCCCGCTCGCCGGAGCCGAGCGCGTCGTAGCCCACGAAGTGGACGTGCATCGACGTCATGTCGGGTTCTCGGTCGTCCGGCATGCGATTGGTCATCGTTATCTCGACGCACTCCGCGGCGTTCGCCCGGATCGTGAGCGGTCGGGGGCGCACCGCCCCGGAGCGGATGGCCTCCTCGTTTCCCTTGAGCGCGTAGACCAGCGCCTTCGGATCGTGGTCCCCGTCGTTGTTGTACGTGATCTCCGTCTCCGAGAGTCGTGGCCGTC
This sequence comes from Halobacteriales archaeon QS_5_70_17, assembly GCA_003021975.1. GTDB lineage: Archaea > Halobacteriota > Halobacteria > Halobacteriales > Haloarculaceae > Halomarina. The sequence continues at coordinate 151,861 of PXRR01000008.1, forward strand.
ACCGGCCGCGGCCGACGACCCCTTCGGCGGGACCGGCGGCGCGCCCAACGAGAACTCGCCCTCGTCCGACCCGGCGGCACCGTCGGCGGGCCCGCCGTACCCCAGGTGCTCCGACGGCGGCGTCTCCGACGTGTCGTCGGCGCCGGTCCGGTCGCTGCGGTCGCCGGGGTCCGATTCGCCGTGGTCGTGACTGCTGTGGTCGTGGCCGCTGTCGGCGGCGCCGACCTCGCTTTCCCGCGTCGCTTCCTGTCGTGCCCGTGGCAGGCGTGAGGAGGGCGACGGCGACGGCGAACGTTCTCACCACGAGGGTGACCGACAGCACCGTCACCGCGACGGCTCGTCCGTTCATCGGCCTCTCCGATCGCCGCACCTCCTCCGCTCGCCGCAGTCGCGGATCCGCTCCGGAGCGGCCGCGCGGCGAGACGATAGCTCCTGCTCTAACCGTGTTCGTTCTGTACGGGGAACCGTCGAAACTGTCAATCACACAACTAGCGTATGGAACGTCGATGAAGGATCAGCGAGGATCGGGTAGAATCGGGGACGACGCCGATGGGACCACGACGGAGCCGGTCGGAAAATCACGCCGGACGAGCGCTACTGCGGGTCGTCGTAGGCCGGGTAGACCTCGCTGGCCCAGATGCACGGCGTCGAGAACAAGCGCTCGCGGTCGAAGTGTTCCCCCGGGTCGAGCACCCGCCCCCGGTCGAAGACGACCGCGTGCCAGTCGACGGTCCGGGCCGGCGAAGCGACGGTGAGCACCAGCGTCCGCCGGTCGAACGGCATCGACCGGGCGAACGGCGCCGACTGCCGGGCGAGTTCCCCCACCGTCGGCCGCTCGCGGACCGTCACCAGGTCGTTGGCGATCGGGTGGCTCTCGAGGTACGCCTCCAGTTGCGCGTGGGGGGTCGGCACGTCGACGGCGGCTTTCACCGCCGCGAGCGGTTCGCCGGTGACAGTCGCCAGGCAGGCGGCCCCGCAGTCGTCCCGGTCGGCCTGTTCGACGAGCGCGACCGACCCCCGACCGGTGACGGTCGCCATCTTCGTACACGAATAGGAGAACGTACCACAACTAATACATTCGGCTACGTGTATTAGACGGGGACTACGATCGTACCCGCCGCCAGTGTCTTTACCGCCCGCTACTCACGGGCGGACATGTCCGACCGAGATCAGGACGGCGAACCGACGGGCGCGGACGAACTCCGGCAGGGCCTGCAGTTCCAGTACGCCGACGGCGTCGCGGAGGCCGTCGTCACGACCGAGGGTAGCCGGGTGCTGACGGTCCGGGAGTACCCGACCCGCGAGGCGTTCAGGACGGTCGCCGACGAGGCCGTCACCACCGAGACCAACGAGGAACTCGCGGCCCTCGACGCCGAGGCGCTGATGGGCGGAGCGACCGGTCCGACCGCCGGCGCGTCGGCGACTGCACGGGGAGAGGTCGCGCCGATGGGGACCGAGGATCCGGAGGACGTCGACGAGCGCGACGAGGAGTGAGAACCGCGGTCCGCCGCCGGGCGCCGGGAGCGGGAACCGGACGCCGCCGGCGAGGGGATCGGGTCGCGGCGCGGCAGGAATGGGGAGTCGCCCGCGCCGCCGAGCGAGGAGGGCTCCGACGCCCGACGGGGGACCGCAGCCGTACCTTCGCCCCGGAACACCTCACTTCTCCGCTCCGGCCGTCCGTCGCCCCGCGAACGGTGTTTCGGCGGCCGAAACGGGACCGTAACCGTATTGCCGGTCGCCGCCTCGGGACGGCGTATGTCCGGCGACGGGACCGTCGCGGACCGCTTCGACCTCGTAGCGCGGCGCTCCGACTACCTCGGACTCCTCGCGGACCGGCCGCGCTCGGAGCGCGAACTGCGGGACGCGCTGGGGGTCTCGCGGTCGACGGAGTACAAGGCCAGACGCGAACTCCGGGCCGCCGGCCTGGTCCGGTGCGAGGGCGACGAGGTGGCGCTGACGCAGTTCGGCCGCCTCGCGCGCCGCCAGTACGACTGGTTTCTCGGCGGGTTCGAGCGCCTCGTCGACGCCCGACCGATGCTGTCGGCGCTTCCCGACGACCGGGTCGGCGTCGTGCGCACGGACCCCGAGCGGCCGCTCGCGGCCTTCGAGGACCTGGCCGAGGCCGCCGACCGCCTCCGCTGTCTTACTCCCGTCGCGCTGCCCCGGTACCTCCCCCGGATCCGCGAGCGCGTCGACGCCGACGACCTCGCCCTCGAACTCGTCCTCGAGTCGGGGGCCGCCGAGCGCCTCAGCCGTGAGGCTGACTTCGCGCCCGCGCTGCGGACCGGCCGCTTCTCGGCGCTGCGTACCGACCGGTACGTCCCGTTCGGCCTGCTGCTGGTCGACGGCGGGGAGACGGTCGCGCTGATCGCCTACCGCGACCGGGGCGCCGTCGCGGGGCTGGTCGCGTCGCGAGATCCCTCGGCCCGGGCGTGGGCGGAGGCGACCTACGAGCGCTACCGCGAGGCGTCGACCGCCCTCGAGGCGCCGCGGCCCGGGTAGCGCTAGCGCGCGGCGCGAGGGTGCTCCACGACCACACGACGCCGACACGCTTTCGACGCTGGCCGCCCCGCCCGAACGTATGAGCATCGAGGAGAAGCGCGTCTACGACGAGAAGCGCGGCGCGACCGCGGTGTTCGTCGCCACCGGGACCGGCCTCGCCCGGGTCGAGGTGTCCGACGACCTCGTGGGCCGGTTCGGCCTCGTCGAGCGGTGCGCCGCCCGCGACGTGGCGGCGGTCGGCGACGGCGTGGCGGTCGCGACCGACGAGGACGTCCTGGTCGGCCGGGAGACGCTCTCTGAGGCGGGATTCGGACCGGCGACGGCCGTGGGGGTCGCCGACGGCGACCTCGTGGCCGCCGGCGAGAGGGGGGTCGCCCGCGCCGGTCTCGACGACGCCCGGGACGTGACCGCGGCGGGCGTCCCGCTGGCGGCGACCGCGGACGGTCTCTACCGACTGGGGAACGGCTGGATGGACGAACTCGACGGCGCCTTCCGGACGGTCGCGAGCGACGGTCGGCGCGCCCACGCCGCCACGGCCGACGCGCTGTACGCCCGCGCCCCCGGCGAGACCGACTGGACGCCCGGCGAGGTCCCCGCCGACGGGACGGTGGTCGACGTCGGCTACGGTGAGCGAGTCTACGCCGTCACCGGCGACGGTACCTTCCTGGTCGCCGCCGAGGACGGCTGGCGGACGCGGTCGCTCGGGCTCCCCGAGGTAGCCGCGCTGGCGGTCGTCTGAGCGCCCGCGGGCGGCGAGTACCTCTCTCGACCCGCCGCTCGCCGAAGGAAAACGCGTTTCAACGCGCGCGGCCACCCCCCGCACATGATACTCCCCGGGTCGGCGTCACAGTCGCTGGCGGCGGCGCTCGCCGCCGAACTGGACCGCGACCTCGCGCCGGTCGAGTACGACCGGTTCGCCGACGGCGAACTGATCGTCCGCGCGCCGTTCGAAGCCGACCACGCCGTCGTCGTCGCCGCGACCGTCTCCAGCGACGCGCACGTCCAGTTGCTCCAGCTCCAGGACCTCGCGGGCCGACAGGCCGACCGGGTGACGACCGTCCTGCCGTACATGGGGTACGCCCGCCAGGACCGGGCGTTCGAAGAGGGCGATCCGGTCTCGGCCCGGGCGGTGGCTCGCGCGATCTCGGCGGGCACCGACCGCGCCGTGACGGTGACGCCCCACGAACCCGCGATCGAGGAGTTCTTCGACGTCCCCTGCGAGACCGTCGACGGGTCGCGCGTCCTCGCCGACCCGCTACCCGACGGCCTCCCCGATCCGCTCTTCCTGGCACCCGACGAGAGCGCGACCGGTCTCGCGCGGACCGTCAGGGACGACTACGGGGCCGGCGGGGTCGACTACTTCGAGAAGACCCGCGACCGGGAGACGGGCGACGTGACGCTGACGCCCAGCGACGCCGACGTGACCGACCGGGCGGTCGTCGTCGTCGACGACATCGTCGCGACGGGATCGACGATGGCCGGGGCCGTGGAACACCTCCGGGCCGACGGCGCCGGCCGCGTGTTCGCGGCCTGCGTCCACCCGATGCTCGCGGCCGACGCGCGCACGAAACTCGCCCGGGCCGGCGTCGAAGCGGTCTACGGCACCGACACGGTCGAGCGGTCGGTCAGCGCCGTCAGCGTCGCGCCGCTGGTCGCGGAGGCGCTGCGGTAACGGCCGCTCGCCGGGGGTTCGCGGACCGCCGCGCGCCGCCTGCTGGGTCCCCTCGGCGTATCGGTGAACCTGCGAACGCGCGTGAAACGAGGGAGGGACGCGGGAGGGAGCGACGCGGCCGGCGGAGCAGTTCAGTCGGCCTGCTCGGGCGCGGCCAGCGGTTCGACGGCGATGGTCATCGAGACGTCCTCGACGTCCCACTCGCGGCGGTGGCCGTCCTCCACCGCGCCGAACTCGCTCGCTCGGACCTCCTCGGCGATCAGGTCCTCGTGGTCCCGGACCAGGCCGGCGACGCGCTCGTCGTCGACATCCAGTTCGACCCGGATCCGCTCTTCGAGGTCCAGTTCCATCTCCTTGCGCATCTCCTGGATCCGGCGGATGGCCTCGCGGGCGTACCCCTCGCTCTCGATGTCCTCGGTGAGGCTGGTGTCGACGTAGACGACGCCGCGCTCCTCGCCGACGGCGAACGCGGTCCCGGAGATCCCCTCCGGCGTGACGGTCGTGAACTCGACCATCTCGCCGTCGAGGTCGACGGCCTCGCCGAGGCGGTCCTCGACGGCCGCCTCGAGGGCGGGCAGGGACTGCTCGGACACCCGGGCGTCGTTGAGCGCGTTCATCACGTCGCCGGCCCGGTCGCCGAAGGCCGGCCCGAGGACGCTCATGTCGGCGCGGGCGGCGTAGCGCAGTTCCTCCCACTGCTCGTCGGGGGCGACGACCTCGATCTCGCGGGCGTTCAGCCGCTCGGCCAGCAGGTCGCGGTGCTCGCGGACCGCGTCGGCGGCCGCGTCGTCGTTGGCGGCGACGACGACCCGGGGGACCGGCCAGCGGAGCTTCCGCTCGGCCTGCTGGCGGGCGTTGGCGCCGGCCTCCTCGACGGCCCGGAGCACCTCGAACTCGGATTCGAGGTCGGCGTCGCGCAGGTCTGCGTCGGGGGTCGGCCAGTCACACATGTGGACGGTGTCGTGGCCGCTCGCGCCGGTGAGCGTGCCGTAGATCTCGTCTGCGACGTAAGGAGCGTACGGCGCGAGCAGCGCGACCGTCTCCCGGAGCACCCGGTAGAGGGTCGCGTAGGCCGCCGTCTTGCTCGCGGAGTCGGCCTCGTCCCACATCCGCTCGCGGACGACCTGGACGTAGAACCGGGAGACGTCCTCGACGACGAAGTCGACGAGCGCCTCCAGCGCGCGGTCCTGACGGAACTCCTCCCAGTGGTCGGTCATCCCCGCGATCGTCGTCTGGAGCCGCGAGAGCACCCACTCGTCGACGAGTTCGAGGTCGGCGTTCGCGACCGACGCCGCTCCCGCGGCGCCCCCGTCCCCGTCGTCCGAAGGGACCCCCGGATCGAACTCGTCCATCCGCATGTACGGCAGCGGGAACCGGAAGACGTTCCAGAGGATGTTCAGGTCACGGGTCACGTTCTCCATCTCGTCCCACGAGAAGCGCATGTCCTCCTCCTGAGGGTTCCGGGAGAGCAGGAACAGGCGCATCGGATCGACGCCGTACTCCTCGATGACCTCCTTGGGGTCGACGAGGATCCCCTTCGACTTGGACATCGTCCGGCCGTCGGGCATCAGCGCCCAGCCGTGCATCAGCACCTCCCGGTAGGGGATCTCCCCGAGGGCGGCCGTCCCCATGCCCAGTTGCGACCAGAACCAGCCCCGGGTCTGGTCGTGGGCCTCCATGATGAGGTCGGCGGGCCACAGTTCCTCGAAGTCCTCCGTCTCGGCGGGGTAGTCGAGAGTGCCCCACGAGGCGACCGACGAGTCGAGCCAGACGTCGAAGACGTCCGGTACCCGCTCGTAGGTCGTCCCGCCCTCGGTGATGGTGAGGTCGTCGACGGTCGGGCGGTGGAGATCGATCGACTCGGGGTCGCCCTCCTGGTCGACCCGCTCGGCGAGTTCATCGCGGGTGCCGACCACGATCACGTCGTCTATCGACCCATCCCCCTCCCGGGAATCGCCGTCGCCGTCGCCGTCCCCATCGCTATCGGCGTCGCCCCCGGCGGGCACCCAGATCGGGATCGGGATCCCCCAGTAGCGCTGCCGGGAGACGTTCCAGTCGGGCGAGCCCTCGATGAACTTCCGGAAGCGGTTGTCGCGGGCCTCCTGGGGGTGCCACTCGGAGTCCTCGATGTTGGCCAGCATCTCGTCTTTCACGTCCGTGACCGTCACGAACCACTGGTCGGCCGCCAGGAAGACGATGTCCGTGCCGCACCGCCAGCACTGGCCGTAGTCGTGGCGGGTCGTCTCGTGGGCCAGCATGAGGTCCCGCGCCTTCAGGTCCGCGATGATCTCGTCGTTGGCGTCCCGGACGAACTCGCCCGCGTACTCTCCGGCCTCGTCGGTGTAGACGCCGTCCGGTCCCACCGGAGAGAAGATCTCCAGCCCGAGTTCCTGCCCGCGCTCGAAGTCCTCCTGCCCGTGGCCGGGAGCGCTGTGGACGAGGCCGGTGCGGTCGACCTCGACGTAGTCGGCGTGGTAGACCTCGCCGGTGCCGGCCCCCCGGGGCCGGTCGGGCACTTCCTCGGGCAGCGGGTGCTCGTAGGACCACCCCACGAGGTCCGCGCCGGTCAGTTCCTCGGCGACCTCGTAGTCCTCGTAGCGCCCCCGGCTCAGCACGTCCTCGACGACGTCCCGCGCCAGGTAGAGCCGCTCGGTCTCACCGCCGCTCGTGGCGTCGACGGCGACGTACTCGGCGTCGCGGTCGACGGCGACGAAGGTGTTCGCGGGGATCGTCCACGGGGTCGTCGTCCAGATGACGAGGTGCCCCTCCCGCCCCGTGAGCGGGAACTTCACGTAGACGCTCGGGGACTCGATCTCGTGGTACTCGACCTCGTTCTTCGCGATGGCGGTCTCACACCGGGGACACTGCGTGATCGAGCGCTTCCCGCGGTCGACCAGTCCCCGCTCGTGGGCCTGCGCGAACCCCCACCAGGCGGCCTCCATGTACTCCGGCGTGACCGTCCTGTAGGGGTTCTCCCAGTCCATCCAGACGCCGAAGGACTCGAAGTCCTCCTGGAGGCCCTCGAGTTGCTCGTCGGCGAACTCCTTACACTCCTCGATGAAGTTCTCCATCCCGAAGGACTCGATGTCCTGCTTGTTCTCGAAGCCGAGCTCCTCCTCGACCCGCGTCTCGATGGGCAGGCCGTGCATGTCGTAGCCCGGCCGGTCGGTGACGTCGTAGCCCCGCATCCGCTTGTAGCGGATGTAGGCGTCCTTCAGCGACTTGTTCCAGGTCGTCCCCATGTGGGCGGCGCCGCTGGTGTAGGGGGGACCGTCGACGAAGAAGAACCGCTCCTCGCCCTCCCGGTGGCGCTTGGTCTGCTCGTAGGCGTCCACGTCGTCCCAGTGTGCCGCCGCGGCGTCCTCGACGTCGTGGGGGTCGTACTGGTCGTCCACCTCGCCGAACCGCTCGGGGGTGGCGCGCTCGTCGCTCATACCGGGATCACGCACCGCCGGGAGTAAAGACCAATCGGTCGGCCGACCGGGAACCGAGCGCCGGGAGGGGACCCTCAGCGCCCGGCGGCCAGCGCCCGCACGCGGGGGAGCAACCGTCCGGTCGCGAGGAGGTACGCGCCGACGAGCGCGACGGTCCCCATTCCGAGCAGCCAGACTCCGAGCACCAGGTCGCTGCCGACCGCCGCGATTCCCGCCTGTTCGGCCAGCACGCCGGCGACCGTCAGCACCGCGGTCACGGCGGCGTACGCGACGACAGTCAGGATCTCGACGGCCGATCCGAGTAACGCTTCGCTCACGGCCGGTCTCGTCGGCGGTCATGTATATCCCTTTCGAGTCGATCTGTGACACACCCTCGCGGAACGCTTACGCCGATGCTCGAAAACCCCCGCTCATGGGGCGGTACGAATCCATCGACTACGCCGCGTACGCCAAATGGGGGTTCCTGCTCGGCGCCGGCCTGTTCCTGTTCGGCGCCCTCGGCGGGACGCTCGCCCCGGCGGTCGTCGGCTCGCTCGGGCCGCTCGCGAAGCAGGCGTTCGTCGACGCGGAGATCCTCGGGATCCTCCTCGGCCTGTTCGCGCCGCTGGTGTTCGGCGTCGCGCTCCCGCTGATCGAGTGAGCGAGTCGACGGGTCGACTCCCGAGAGATCGGAGGACCGCGCCGGGCGTCGTCGCTCCCGGCTCCCCGCTCTCCGATCGCCGTCGACGGATACTCACCGCCGGGAGGCGTAGCCCGCTCCGATGGACCCGGAGTTCCCCGACCCCGAGCACCGGAACCCGCTGGCCGAGGACTGCCGGCGGTGTCCCGCGCTGGCGGCCGCGCGCAACCGCATCTGCTGGGGTGCCGGCCCCGAGGAGGCCGACCTCGTCGTCGTCGGAGAGGCGCCCGCCGCCGGCGAACCGGAGGTCGACCGCTGGAAGGGCGGCAACTGGACCGGGATGGCCTACTCGGGGCGCCGCTCCGGGCGGAAGATCCGCGCGATGGTCGAGGAACTCGGCCGGGAGGCCTACTACACGAACGCGGTGAAGTGTTTCCCCAGCGCCGCCGTCCCGGCGGGCGATCCGGAGGCGGCCGCGGCCCTCGACCGGCCGCCCCACGAGACGGACAACCGCGAACCGTCCCCCGAGGAGCGCGCGAACTGCCGGTCGTACCTTCGCCGCGAGATCGAGCAGGTCGCCCCCGAGTGCGTGCTCGCGACCGGGAAACACGCCACCCAGTCGCTGCTGGCCGTCGAGGACCGCACCGTCGAGGGCTTCCTCGATCTGGTGCTCGAGGTCCAGCCCTGCCCGACGCTCGGCGTCCCCGTCCTTCCCGTCTTCCACCCCTCCTACCAGGAGGTGTGGATCTCGCGGCTGGGCCACGACCGGGCGTCCTACCTCGCGGCCGTCGGCGAGGCACTGGCCGCCGCCGGCGCGTGAGGCGCCGCGACCGGCCGACCCGGCGGTGCGGCGCGTGACTTACCACCCCCGGCGACCTGTCGACCGGCATGGACCTGAGCGACCTCGCGGACCGCGCCGACGGGGACGGGATCCGGGGCCGGCGGACGTTCGTCGTCGGTGCCGAGCACGCGACCAACGTCTTCGGTGAGCAGGCCGACCCGCCGGGCCTGCCCGCGGCGGCCGACGCCGCGCCCGGCGAGTCGGTCCGCGTCCTCGGGTCGCCCGACCTGCTGGCGACCTGTGAGTTCGTCGCCCGGCAGTCCCTGCGGGGGCACCTCCCGGACGGCACCGGCACCGTCGGCGAGTCCGCCGGAACTGCGGGGCCGGGTCGCGCGGACCGACCGCGAGGGGGTCGCCCCCGACGACCCCGGCGCGGTGGTCGGGACCGTCGGGATGACCTTCCGGGTCGTCGACCGCGACCGGTTCCGTGAGGCGGTCGGGCCCGACGCCTGAGCCCCGCCGGGCGCGGCGGTCCCGCTCCGGGCACAACGACTACCCCGTTCCGCCCCGAGCGACGGGTATGGACACGAGCCGACAGCTCTACGAGGGGGAAGCGACCGGCTGGCGCCGCGGCGTCTACGACGACATCAAGCGCACGTTCCGCGCGCCGATCGTCAACTGGATCTTCCGGACGTCGATGGCCAACGAGCCGGAGTTCACCCGCTACGCGTGGGGGCAGGTGAAGCCGCTGTTCGAGACGCGGGCGTTCGCCCGACTGTCGGTCGACTACCGGGACGCCGTCCTCTCGGAACTCGACCTGCCGGTCTACCGCCGGGTCGACGCCGGCGTCTCGCCGGCCGAGTACGCCGAACTCCGGGGTCAGCTGGCGACTTACGACGTCGTAGGGCCGCGGCTGGCGGTGCTCTTCGAGGCGATGGACCGCGGGCTGTCGGGGGAGCTGTCGCCCGACCCGGTCGACGAGCGCGCCGCGACGACCCCGTTCCCGGAGTGGCTCGACAGCGACCGCGGACGGCCGCCGACGCTGGTCGACGAGCCGCCGGCCGAACTCGACGAGACCGTCGAGCGCATGCGGGCGTTCCACGGCTTCGAGGGGTCGCTCCCCTCCATCTACCGAACGGTCGCCCAGTGGCCGGCCTTCCTCGAACCGCTCTGGGACGACCTCGAACCGGTCTTCGAGGGGGAGGGGTTCGACCGGGCCTGCGAGCGCACCGCCGAGCTAGTCGACGAGTTCGTCTCCGCGGCACCCTACCGGCCGCGGCTGGCCCCCGACGAACTGCGGGCGGTCGGGTTCGAGGACGACACCGTCGAGGGCGCCGCGACCCTGTTCCAGGAGTTCAACTCGGGGCCCGTCGAGACGGTGCTACCGGCGCTGCCGGCGCTGGCGGCGACCGTCGACGCGGCCGGCGAGCGCTCGTTCGAGTGACCTACGTCGTCGTGATCGCCCCGTCGTAGACGCGGTCGCCGTTGAGGTCGATCGCGACGTCGTGATCGCCCGTCGAGTCGGGGTTCGTGACCGCCCCGTAGACGACGATCAGTTTGTCCCCCGCGTCCAGGTCGTGGTTGCCGGTCCACTCGACGACGAGTTCGCTCCCGTCGTCCGCGACCGTCACGTCCCCGTCCTCGATGTCGCCCATCGCGTCGTCGTCGATCCGGCCGTCGCCGTCCTCGTCGATTCCCGTCACCCGGAGGTCCTCGACGGGTTCCTTGGAGCTGTCGGAGACGACCGTCTCGCCGCCGTCGTAGGTGACCGTGAGCTGATTCAGCGAGTTGCCGACGGCGTTCCCGGTCACGTTCAGCGTGACGACGTGCTTCGTCGTCGTTCCGGCCCCGTTGTCGACGGCGGTGATGTTGTCGCCGTAGTCGTACGGCGCGCCCGTCGAGTCGCTGCGCTCGCCGATCCCCCGCTCGTACGTCGCCAGCGACGGGAGGTCGACGCCGAGAACGGTCACCGAGAGCATCGACGCTAGCAGGATCACGAGCGCGACCATGAGGAGCGTGCCGACGAGGGGACTCACCGCCCGCCGGCCGGGGAGCCGGACCACTCTGCACCCGTTACCGGTCTCAGAAGGATAAATTATCGGGAAGTGCTAACTGTCGGTATCTGACTTCTCAATCGCCGGTCGCCGCGGGGCGGTCGTCGGCGGACCGGGGCGTCCGGACGTGGATCCAGAGCGCGCAGGCGGTGGCGACGAGGCCGGCGGCGGTGGCGATGCCGAAGGCGATCCGGTAGCCGGTCGCGGTGTAGACGCGCGCGCCGTCGACGGTCGCGCCGGTCCAGTAGGCGTCGAGGACGACCCCCATGAGCGCGGGGAACAGCGCGGCCCCGAAGTAGCCGATGCCGTTGATCGTCCCCGTGATCGTGCCCGAGGCGCTGGCGACGTGGCGCTCCTTCGCGACCGTGTAGGCCAGCAGGACTCCGCCGTTGAGAAAGAGCGCGAGGAAGAGCACGGCGCCCACGAGAGCGAGGGGCGGACGCACCAGCGCGAAGACGCTGCCGTAGGCGAGCGTGAACGCCACCGTCGAGGCGAGGATCAGGCCGGTCCGTCGTCCCAGGCGATCCGAGAGCGCGCCGAACGCCGGCGGGCCGACGATCAGTCCGACGTTGCCCAGCAGGACGTACGTCGAGGCCCGCGCGACCGAGAGGTCGTAGACGTGCACGAGGTAGGGCACGCCCCACAGGCCGAGGACGGTGAAGTTCACTCCGGTGACGAAAAACAGCATGCCGCCGAGCACCCACGTCTCGCGCTCGCCGAGCAGGCGGCGCGTGTTCGCGGCGACGGTCGCCAGGTCGACCGAGCGGCCGGGCGGGGTCGCCCCCTCGACGGGCGAGAATCCGGCCCGCTCGGGGCGGTCCCGGACGACCAGGGCGATCGCGGCCGTCAGGGCGGCCCCGGCGGCGGCCGCTCCGAGGAGCGTCTCGCGCCAGCCGACCGCACCGACGGCGACCGCCAGCGGCGTCGTCGCGAGCACGCCCCCCAGCCCGGCGGCGGCGACGGTCCAGCCCGTCATCGTCGCGAACTCGTCGTCGCGGAACCAGTTGGCGCAGAACCGCAGCGTCGCCGTGTAGAGGACGCTCCCGCCCAGTCCGACGACCGCGCGCGCGGCGAACGCCGCCGGGAAGCTCCCCGCGAGCGCGAACCCGACCACGCCGACGGTCATGGTGGCGAGGCCGACGGCGGCGACCCGGCGGCTCCCCAGCCGGTCGGCGAGCAGCCCCGCCGGGAGCTGGAGGGCGGCGTAGATGTAGAAGAACGAGGCGTGGAGTAACCCGAGTTCGGTCCCGGTCGTGTCGAACGCTCGTGTCAGGTCCTCCGCGAGCACCGCCGAGGAGACGCGGTGGAAGTTCACCAGCAGGAACCCGGCGGCGAGGGCGGTCCACAGCACCCACCGCCAGCGGTCGCGCCTCCGGATCGAGGGGCGGGGGACCATGCCGGTGTCTGCGACCGCGAGCGGTTATAGCTCCGCGTTGGCACAGCCCGTGCCGGTTTCTCCGCCGCCGCGCCCGACGAACCGGCGGTCGCCTCGCGGACGCCGGGGGTCAGCCGACGTTGATCAACTGGTAGCCGTCCTCGACGAGTCCGGCGACGTCGGGGCCGTGCTCGTCGGCGCCGCCGTCGAGAGCGATGCCGGCCGACTCTACGGTGTCGTCCACCTCGAAGAAGGAAGCGCAGTAGCCGCAGGCGCCGTCGATCAGCCCCCGCCGCTCGACGTCGGCGTAGTAGTCGGCGACGACGCTGTCGGTGTCGCCCTCCAGTTCGTCGATCCACTGGGTCGCCTGCCCGTCGAAGAAGACGACCACCTCGTGGCCGGCCTCGTCGAGCTGGCTCGCGTACTCCAGGTTGTTCGCGATCGGTCCGGGCTGGTCGAGCGGCGAGTTGACGAGGAACGCGAATTTCGCCATGCTCCCGGGACGGACGGGGCGCGGATAGCTCCGCCGGGGTCGTGCGCCGGGGTCACACAGGAGGCGTCACCGCTCGCCGAGGAACCGCGTCGCGGTCTCCCGGAAGAGGTCGTCGTACACCGCCCGCGGGAGGTCCCGCGAGAGGAGGTGCTCGCGCTCCGCGGCGTAGTCGTGGGGGATGTTCGGGTAGTCCGAGCCGTACATGACGCGATCGGAGTGGACCTCGAACACGCGGTCGGGCACGCCGTCGGGGTCGAAGTCCATGGTCTCGGGGGCGGCCGAGGACATCGCGAAGCAGGTGTCGAGGTAGGCGGTGTCGTGGGCGGCGACGAGGTCGACGAACGCCTCCACGTCGTAGGTGCCCATGTGCGCGCAGGCGGCCCGCACCTCGGGGTAGGAGTTCAGGAACGAGGCGAAGGCGTCGGCGCCGACGTGAGGGCTGTCACGGAACATCGGCGCCGTGCCGGCGTGAAAGAGGATCGGGCGGTCGTACTCGGCGGCGAGTTCGAACGCCGGGTCGAGCCGCGGGTCGTCGGGACCGCACCGCTGGACGGGGCACTGGAACTTCAGGCCGCGCGCGCCCGCCTCGAAGGCCTCGCGGACGACCGCGCGCACGTCGTCGTCGCCGTGGACCGTCGCGAACGGGACCGCCATCGACGACTCGGCGGCCCGGTCGAGCACCCACTCGTTGAGGTCGCGGGCCATCCCCGCCTCGTGGGCGTACGGCAGCGCGACGTACCGCTCGACGCCCGCGGCCCGCAGCGCCCGCTCGATGTCGGCCCGCGCGGTCGGGTGCGGGAACGTCCAGCCCGCCGTCTCGCCGAGGTCCGCGCGGATCGCCGCCATCAGGCGCTCGGGCATGAGGTGGACGTGACAGTCCGTGGCCGGGGGGAACCGCTCGTCGACGGCGGCGCTCGCTCGGGACGACCGCCTGCGTCTCGGGCGTCGGCGACCGCCGCCGCCTGCGCGAGCGCGCGCTCCCCGTCGGCGTCGACCGCGAGCGGTACGTCGTACATGCGCGGTGACACGCCGCGGACGACCATAGCCCTCCGGGTCAGAATCGGAAGCGGGCTGTCAGCGAGGACTAGACTTTTGCGCCGTCCGGCCACACGTCCGCGCATGGCCGACTGCATCTTCTGCCAGATCATCGACGGCGAGATCCCGAGCCGAACCGTCTACGAGGACGAGGACGTCCTCGCCTTCCTCGACGTGAACCCGCTGGCTCGCGGGCACACGCTGGTGATCCCGAAGGCCCACGAGGCGGCCGCCGCGGACCTCCCCGGGGACGTCCGGGACGCCCTCTTCACGGCGGTGGGACGGCTCGCCCCCGCCGTCGAGGCGGCCGTCGGCGCCGACGCCTCGACTATCGGCATGAACAACGGCCCCGCGTCCGGTCAGGAGGTGCCCCACGGGCACGTCCACGTCGTCCCCCGGTTCGAGGGCGACGGCGTGGGACCGCTGCACGCGCTCGACTGGCCGGCGCCCGAACTGGACGACGACGAGTTCGACGACGTCCAGGCGGCGATCAGCGACCGCGCCTGAGCGCGGGGGCGGATGTCCAGGTCCGACTCCCGGGCGGCGCTCGCGGCGGCGCTGGGGAATCACCGCCGGAACCTGCTCGCGCTGGGAGCTATCGGACTCGCCTTCCTCGCGGCGGAACTGGTCGGCGGGTCGCCCGCCCGTTACGGCGCCTACCTCGTCGCTTTCGCCGTCTGGATGGCCTGGTTCGTCCTCGCCGCGGTCGACTGGATCGCCCGCGCCGACTTCTGACTGTCGCGTGAATTTTTTTAACCGAGAAGTAATCCGAAACTGTGTATGTCGATACGCAGTTTCCTCGGCGCCGTCGGCGGCGCCGGAACGACACGACTCACCCTCGAGACCGGTGCGCTGCTGGCCCGCGACGGGCGCTCGGTGGCCGTCCTCGACGCCGCTTACGCCACCCAGGGACTGGCCGATCACCTCCCCGGACGGATCGATCCCGACGTGACGGAACTCGTCTGCTCGGAGCCCTCCCTCGACGCGGGGCTAATCGACCTGGACCTCGACGCTCCGGGCCGTCTGGCGGTCTGTCCGGCTCGCGCCCCCTTCGAACGGATCGCCCGGGCGAAGTCGCCCGGGGCCGCCGAGCACTTCGAGCGACTCCTCGCGGCGGCCGCCGAGGAGTTCGATCGCGCGCTGGTCGACGTCCCGCCGGTCGCGGCCAACCAGTCGGTTGCGGCCGTCACCGCCGCCGACGGCGTCACGGTCGTCGCACCCGACACCCGCCGCGGTCGGGACGCGGTCCCGCGGACCCGCGATCGACTCGCCGACCTCGGGGTCGGGGCGGTCTCCGTCCTCTACAACCGCACCGGGGATCCGCCGGCCGACGCCGACGCGGCCGTCCCGGAGTGTTCGGTCCCGCCCGCCCACGTCCCCGTTTGCGCGGCGGGCGACGGGGCCTTCCCGGCGGCCGTCGCGGAGAGCGCGGCGGCGCTGCTGGGCGTCGACCTCGACGCGGCCGTCGAGTCGCCCGGACCGATCGACCGGCTGACGGCGCTCGGCGAGTGAGCGACTAGCGGAGGTCCCCCACCCCGCTCATCGTCCCGTCGAGAGCGTCCCGTTTCGCCACGGCAGCGTCGCCCTCCGGCGCGAGCGCCCCCTCGAGCGCGTCGCGCGCGCCCGGGATCGGATTCGTGGGTCTCGACGTAGGCGGCGAGCGCGAACTCCCGCTCGCTGGCCCCCGAGAGCGCCAGCGCGTCCGCGCGGGAACACTCCGCAGTCAGCCAGTCCCGGACGAGCCCCCGCCCGGTCGGGCCGAGCGGACAGACCGACTCCCCAAGCAGGTGCAGCGCCTTCGCGCCCGTCACCGGCGGCAGGCCGGCGGCGCGGGCGCTCTCGCCGACGCTCGCCCCGCCGGCGTAGGCCTCCACGACCGTCGCCGCCTCCCCGGGCGCGCACGGCAGGTCCTCGGCGAACGGTTCGAGTCGTTCGCGCAGGGGGTCGTCGGTCGCGTCGACCGACGCGACCCCCCGCTCGCGCTGCCGGGCGGTCATCTCCAGGCCCGCGGCGATCTCCGACAATCCCATATCGGGAACATTACCGAACTACTGAATTAAAATTTAGGGTATGATTCGAGCGCGGTCACCGGCTGCAGACGAGTTCCACGGCGGCGTCGCCGTCCCTGAGCGCGGCCTCGACCCCCTCGAAGGAGTCGACGTCGAGATCGACGCCGTGCCAGGCCATCCGCGACTGGACGCCCGCGGCGTCCTCGTCGGCGACGGCCGCGACGACCTCGAGGCCCGCCCCCCGGAGCGCGTCGATCACGGTCCGGCGCTGCTGGTCGTCCAGGGCGGGGTGGAGTTCGACGTGGAGGACCAGCGGCTGGTCGCCGTCGAGGACCGGCCGCATCCCGTCGACGACGGCGTGTTCGTACCCTTCGACGTCCATGCGTGCGGCGTTGACGGTCGCGGGATCGATCGACCGCTCCTCGAAGAACCGGGCGACCGTCCGCTGCTCGACCGTCTCTCGGCCCCCGTCGGTGTAGGTCGCGGCGCCCTCCTCCGGGACGGCCCCCACGGCGTGGCGGTTCGAGTAATCGCTGATGTGGAGGTCGACGGGACCGTTGCTCCCGCCGATCGCACGCCGGGTCGTGTCGACGACCCCGCTGTAGCCGTTGGCCCGGACGTTCGCCTCGAGCAGCGACAGGTTCTCCGGTTCGGGTTCGACCGCGTAAATGTCGGACCGCTCGCCGAGCGTCCGGGCCGCGAGCAGCGTGAAGTAGCCCACGTTCGCGCCGACGTCGAGCATCGTCACCGGACCGTCGACTCGGTCGCGCAGCGCGCGCAGTTCGGCGGCGAAGGCGTCCGTCGAGCGCTGTTCGTGAGCGCCGTACGCCAGCAGGGTCCGGGCCACGCCCGGATCGAAGGCGTCCAGCCGGAGCCGGTTCCCCATCACCTCCCGCTCGGCGTACTCCCCGTCGGCGGCGTCCTGCAGCGCCTGATAGTGACCGTTGCGCCCCAGGAGGAGCTCCTCGAGGTAGCCCCGGCACTCCGAGAACCGGCCCTCCCGGGCCAGCCGGACCGTCTTCCGCATATGTAGGGCCGACGCGCGGAGCGCCGTCCGGGGCGACTCACGGACCGCCGAGAGCTTGCCGACGACCGCGGCGGCGGTACCGCTCCGCGCGTCCGGTCGCGCCGCCGCCCCGCCCCGCAACCGATCGACAGCCCGCGACGCACCGTCGTTCATACCGTCTCCCACTCGGACACGCGATATCAATGCCTGTCGTCGTCGCAGCGAGTTTCGTCGCCGTCGGTGAACGTTGCGAACTGTTTCGGTGTAACGACGCCTTCCAACCAGCCACTTTCGCCGCTTCCGCCAGCGGCTCAGACTCCCTACGTATCGGTTACCGATACGCGCATCGCGCCGCGAACGACCAGATTCCGGCCTCGACGCTAGTTTATTAAAGGGGGATCGGGACCCAGTTCCGACTGTGATGAGCTCTCGACCCGCCCGGTCCTGCCCGGAGTGCGACGGTAGCCTGCACCGCGATCGAACCGAGACCATCTGCGGCGACTGCGGCCTCGTCGTCGGCGAGGACGCCATCGACCGCGGCCCCGAGTGGCGCTCGTTCGACGACGACGACGCCGACCCGAAGCGAACCGGGGCCCCTCTGACCCGGTCGCGCCACGATCGAGGACTCTCGACGGAGATCGGCCGCTCGACCCGACTGAAGGGGCGCAAGCGTCGGCGGGTCGCCCGGATGCGCCGCCAGCACAACCGCGCGCGGATCGCGACGAAGGCCGACCGCAATCAGGTCTACGCGTTCACCGAGATCCGCCGGCTGACGAGCCAGCTCCAGCTCCCCGACAGCGTCCGCGACCGGGCGTGCGTGCTCTTCGAGTCCGCCCAGGACGAGGACCTCCTGCGCGGGCGCTCCCTCGAGGGGTTCGCCGCGGCAGCGGTGTACGCCACCTGCCGGGCCGACGGCATCGCGCGGACGATCGGCGAGGTCGTCGAGCGGGCGAAGGCGTCCCGCGCCGAACTCCGGGCGGCCTACGACGCGCTGAACCGCGACCTGGGGCTGCCGACCGGACCCGTCGACCCCGCCGAGTACCTCGCCCGGTTCGCCAGCGACCTCGACCTCCCGCGGTCGATCGAGCGCCGGGCCGGCGCCCTCGTCGAGGCGGCACACGACCGGGGGCTCGTCGCCGGTCGGAACCCCGGCGGCGTCGCCGCGGCCTGTCTCTACACGGCCGCCCGGGAGGCCGACCACCCGCTCACCCAGCAGGAGGCCGCCGACGCGGCCGACGTGACCCCCGTGACGCTGCGCTCGACGTACGTCGAACTGCGCGAGGACTGAGAGGCCGCTCTCCCCGACCGCTGTTCCCGCGACTACTCCCCTTCCAGCGCCGCCCGAACCCGTCCGCCGAGGCGCTCGAAGGGGTCGGCGAGAGCAGGGTCGACCGCCCCGACGGGCCGCCCGTGGGCCGTCGCGCGTTCGACCGCCCGCGCCTCCGGGACCGCGACCGCCGGTGCGCCGAACAGGTCCTCTACCCGGCTGGTCGGCGGGTCCTCGCCGGTCCGGTTGAGCGCGACGGCGACCAGCCC
>PXRR01000009.1:0-10702 GCA_003021975.1 Halobacteriales archaeon QS_5_70_17
AGGTCGAGGCCTGGAAGGCCAAAGACCCCATCCCCCGCATGGAGGCGTTCCTCCGCGACCGCGGCCTCCTCGACGACGAACGCGTCGACGCCATCCGACAGGAAGTCGAGGACGAACTCGCGGACGCCATCGACGCCGCGGAGTCCGTCGAACGACCCGAACCCGCGGAGATGTTTGCCTCGGTGTACGCGGATATGCCACAACGGCTCCAGGACCAGATGGACTACCTCGAACGGTTGCGCGAACGCCACGCCGATCAGGAACTACTCGAATGAGTACGCAACAGGAGCAGTCGACCCAGACGCAGGACCTCACCCTCGTGCAGGCGGTCCGCGACGGCCTGTACGGAGAGATGGAGCGCGACGAGGACGTGATCGTCCTCGGGGAGGACGTGGGCCAGAACGGCGGCGTCTTCCGGGCGACCCAAGGGCTGTACGACGAGTTCGGCGACCAGCGGGTGATCGACACGCCGCTGGCGGAGTCTGGCATCGTCGGTACCTCGGTCGGGATGGCCGCCTACGGCCTCCGTCCGGTCCCCGAGATCCAGTTCATGGGGTTCATCTACCCCGGCTTCGACCAGATCGTCAGCCACGCCGCCCGCCTGCGTACCCGCTCGCGCGGGCGGTTCTCGTGTCCGATGGTGATCCGCGCGCCCTACGGCGGCGGGATCCGGGCACCGGAGCACCACTCGGAGTCCAAGGAGGCCTTCTTCGTCCACGAGGCGGGGCTGAAGGTCGTCATCCCGAGCACGCCCTACGACACGAAGGGGCTGCTCGCGTCGGCGATCCGGGACCCCGACCCCGTCGTCTTCCTCGAACCGAAGCTGATCTACCGCGCGTTCCGCGAGGAGGTGCCCGACGAGAACTACACGGTGCCGCTCGGCGAGGCCGCCGTGCGTCGGGAAGGTACGGACGTCTCGGTGTTCACCTGGGGGGCGATGACCCGCCCGACGCTGGAGGCCGCGGAGAGCCTCGCCGGCGAGGTCGACTGCGAGGTCGTCGACCTCCGGACGCTCTCGCCCCTCGACGAGGATACGATCATCGAGTCCTTCAAGAAGACCGGCCGGGGGGTCGTCGTCCACGAGGCCCCCAAGACCGGCGGCCTGGCAGGCGAGATCGCCGCCACCATCCAGGAGGAGGCGCTCCTGTACCAGGAGGCGCCGATCGAGCGCGTGACGGGCTTCGACGTCCCGTTCCCGCTGTACGCGCTCGAGGACTACTACCTCCCGGAGGCGGCGCGCATCGAGGACGGCATCCGCGAGACGGTGGGGTTCTGAGATGGCGCGCAGAGAGTTCAAACTGCCCGACGTCGGCGAGGGGTTGACCGAGGCCGAGATCGTCAGCTGGCTCGTCGAGGTCGGCGACACGGTCAGCGAGGACCAGCCCGTCGCGGAGGTCGAGACCGACAAGGCCGTCGTCGAGGTGCCCGCGCCCGTCGACGGCACCGTCGCGGAGATCCGCGCCGAGGAGGGCGAGATGGTCCCCGTCGGCGAGGTGATCATCGTCTTCGAGACCGAAAGCGGGGGCGGCGCGACCGCCGCCGAGGAGGGCGTCGAACCGGGCGACGCCGAGGGGACGACCGCGACCGAGCAGGCGGGCGAGGCCGGCGCCGAGGCCGAACCCGGGGGCGGAGCCAGTGCGGATACTGACGCCGGCGCCGAGGCCGAACCGGAGACCCCCGAGGGCCGGGTGTTCGCCGCCCCGAGCGCGCGCCGGCTGGCGCGGGAGCTCGGAGTCGACATCGCGAGCGTCGAGGGGTCCGGTCCCGGGGGCCGGATCTCCGAGGCCGACGTGCGCGCCCGCGCCGAGGACAGCAGGGAGGCCGCGGCGCCGTCGGTCGAGGGCGGGAGCGCCTCCTCCGCGACCCGCCGGGTCTCCGGCGGCGAGGGGAACGAGGGCCAGCAGACCGGCGGCGCCAGCGCCGGTGGGGGCGCCGGCGGCCCGACCCCCGCCGGCCGCGACCGGACGCTCGCAGCGCCGGCCACGCGCCGGATCGCCGAGGAACGCGGCGTCGACATCGACGACGTCCCGACGGACCTAGAGCGCGAGGGCCAGCCCTTCGTCGAGGCCGAGCAGGTCGTCGAGTACGCTGAGGCCCAGCAGCGCGCGCAGGCCGCCGACGCCGCGGCCGTCGAGGCCGGCGGAGAGACCGAGGCCGCGGGCGCCGGCGTCAGCGCCGCCGGGGAGGACGAGCGGGTCCCCTACCGCGGGGTTCGGCGGACGATCGGCCAGCAGATGGAGCGCTCGAAGTACACCGCGCCCCACGTCACCCACCACGACGAGGCCGACGTGACCGACCTCGTCGAGGCCCGCGGGGAGCTGGCGGCGGTCGCCGAGGAGCGGGGGATCAGGCTGACCTACCTCCCCATCATCGCCAAGGCCGTCGTCGCGGCGCTGAAGGAGTTCCCCTACCTCAACTCTCAGCTCGACGAGGACAGCGAGGAGATCGTCCTCCGCGGGGAGTACAACCTCGGCATCGCCGTCGGGACGGACGCGGGGCTGATGGTCCCCGTGGTCGAGGGCGCCGACCGGAAGGGGACCCTTCAGCTCGCCAGCGAGATGAACGAGCTGATCGAGAAGGCCCGCGAGCGGACCATCGCCCGCGATGAGATGCAGGGCGGGACGTTCACGATCACGAACTTCGGGGCGATCGGCGGGGAGTACGCGACCCCGATCATCAACTACCCCGAGACGGCGATCCTGGGGCTGGGCGCGATCAAGCAGAAGCCCCGCGTCGTCGACGGCGAGGTCGTTCCCCGACACGTCCTGACGCTCTCGCTGTCGATCGACCACCGTGTCATCGACGGCGCCGAGGCCGCGCGGTTCACCAACCGCCTGATCGAGTATCTGGAGAACCCGACGCTGCTCCTCCTGGAGTAGCGCCGGACGCCGGGGCACAGACCCGGCCTCGAATACCTTCTCTCGAAATATAGATATCTATCTGGACACGAAACGAAGGGGCCGCGGCGACTCGGTCGCCAGCGGTCGTCGCCGACCGACCCGACCAGGAGTCGGCCAGGGGTCAGCGCTCCGCGTCCGCGAGCAGGTCCGAGGCCGTCACCAGCGCTTCCAGTTCGACTCCGCGCTCGTGGAGCAGGTCCCGGGCGCCCTCCTCGCGGTCGACGACCACGAGCACGCGCTCGACGACGGCGCCGGCCTCCCGGAGCGCCTCGACGGCGTCGGCGGCGCTCTGCCCGGTCGTGGCGATGTCCTCGAGGACGACGACGCGGTCGCCCTCCGAGAGCCGTCCCTCGATGCGGTTGCCGGTGCCGTACTCCTTGGCCGCCTTGCGAGCGATGACGTAGGGGGCGTCGGTCCGGACGCTCGTCGCGGCCACGAGCGGGACCGCGCCCAGCGCGACGCCGGCCAGCCGCTCGGGGGCGCTCCCGTCGGCGGGCGTCGTCTCGGGGTCGACGCCGAGGCGGTCGGCGAACGCCTCGGCGATCAGTCCGAGGCAGGTGGGATCGGTCTCGAAGAGGTACTTGTCGACGTAGTACTCGCTGGTACCGCCGTGTGAAAGCTCGAACTCGCCGAACTCGACGGCGTCCGCCGCCCGGAGCGCCTGGATGAGTCGGTCGCGGTCGACGCCGGCGTCGGATCCGGCCCCAGAACCGGGATCGGGGTCACTCATGGGTCGGAGTGAACGGGGCGGCCTGTTAAGCGACCCGGAGTGATCGGTCCCCTTCGACGCCCCCGCTTCGACTGCGCCGCGGGGACCCGACTGCGACCGCGTCCGCGAGAGCGCGTCGGAGGATCGTCACTCGAAGTCCCGGATCGTCAGTTCGAGGGTGTCGAGGTCGACGACGGGGGTGAACGCGCAGTCGGGATCGATGTTGACGGACTCCTGGAAGGCGGTCTGCTCCTGCCAGCACCCGGAGTTGATCGTCAGCACGTCGTGATACTTCCCGTAGCCGAGCTTGTGGACGTGACCGGTGTGAAAGACGTCGGGGACGTCCTCGATGACGAGGTAGTCCCGCTCCTCCGGGGCCAGCCGGGTGTGACCGCCGTACTGCGGGGCGACGTGGCGCTTCTTGAGCAACTGGTACATCGCCCGGTGGGGGTGGTCGTAGCTGGCTTTCTCCTCGGGGAGTTCGGCGATCACCTCGTCCAGGGAGACGCCGTGGTACATGAGCACGTCGACCCCCTCGATGGTGACCGTCGAGGGGTTACCGGTGATCCGGGCGTCGTGGGCCGACATGATCTCCCGGAGTTCCTCGTCGAATCCCGGCTGGGGCTCGGCGAGTCGGACCGCGTCGTGGTTGCCCGGGATCATCACGATCTCGAGGTCGCCCGGGACCTCCTTGAGGTGCTCCGAGAAGGCCTCGTACTGCTCGTAGATGTCGACGATCTCCAGTTCCTCGGCCTGGTTGGGGTAGACCCCGACCCCCTCGACCATGTCGCCGGCGATCAGGAGGTACTCGACGGCGGCGGCTTCCTCGGTGTGGAGCCAGTCGGCGAACCGCGACCACGCCTCGCCCATGAACTCCTGGCTGCCGCAGTGGACGTCGGAGATCAGCGCCGCCTGCACGTGGCGGTCGGCAGTGCTGGAGCGGTGGGTTCGCGGAACGTCGGGGAAGTGAAGCGAGTCGACGAACAGGAGGCCGCCGTCGTCGCTGAGCGACCCCTCGACGGCGATCACCTCGTCGAGGAGGAGTTCGTCGACCAGGTCGGCGATCCCCTTGTCCTTCATCACGAGACAGGGGAAGACGCCGTTGGTGTCCTCCAGTTCGATCAGCCAGTGGCCGCTGGCGGTCGAGCGGATGTCGGCGACCATCCCGACGATGGCGGCGTCCTCGCCGGCCGGCATTCCGTCCACGGCGGTCGTCGGCCGGTGGTTTATCCGGCCGGCGAGCAGGCGGGAGAGCCGCTCGTAGCGGTCCCGGAACGTGGCGACGAAGTCCTCGTACTCGCCGGTCCCCGTCGACCGGCCGGTGACGTCGTCGGTCACCTCCGCCGGCGACGGATCGCGGTCGATCCCCGCCGGTGACCCCTCTCTTTCGACTGGAGATCCCGACGACGGGTCCTCGGTAACGCCCCCCGCGCCGGCGCCGGTTCCACCGGAAGAGTCGAGATCGGCGGAGGCAGAGGCGGAGGTAGAGGCGGGACCGGTATCGATCCCGGAGGGATCGGCGCCGGAGGAGGCGGCCGTCGAAGTGGAGGCCGAGACGGAGGCGGACGCGGACGCGTGGTCGCCCGCCGCCGCCCGTCCCTCGGCAAACCCGCTCGCCTCGTCGAGGGTCGCCCGGACGTGCTCGGCGGAGAGTTTCAGCGCGTCCTCGGGGACCGACTCGAGGGCGCGCTCCAGGGCGCGCCCGGGGTCGGCGGTCCCGGCGAGCAGCGTCACTGCCTCCCGTTCGGCGTTGTACCCCCGGCTGGCGAGTTCGGCGACGATCCGTCGGGGCGTCTCCTGGGGCACAGGGATGGGTAGACCACCGGGGAAAAAAACGTATCGTAGCCGGATGGATCGGCAGACAGAACCTTCAAACCCCAGTCCGGCAATAGAGAGTGTAATGAGAGACCCGGGTGAGGGCGACGACCGGCCGACCGGGGTCGGCTGGGTTCGCTGGCTTCTCACCACCGATCACGAGACGGTCGCCTACGTCCGCGAGGTCGCGGGAAGCGTCGCCGCGGTCGCGCTCGTCGGCCTGCTCCTGTTCGCCGTCAGCGGCGTCTGGCCACCGATGGTCGCGATCGAGAGCCAGAGCATGCAACCGAACATCGAGCGCGGCGACCTGGTGTTCGTCACGGAGGAAGAGCGACTGGCCGGCGACGGCGCGACGGTCTACGAGGGCGAGTCCACCGGCGTCGTCACCTACCGGACCGGCCAGGAGACCGGCTACACGGAGTTCGGCATGGCCGGGGACGTGATCGTTTACCAGCCAGACGGGCGGACCCGCGCGACCCCGATCATCCACCGGGCGCGGTTCTGGGTCGACGAGGGCGAGAACTGGTACGACGAGGCCAACCCCGAGTACGTGGGCCGCTACGACAACTGCGACGAGATGCCCGCCTGCCCCGCGCCCAACGCCGGGTTCATCACGAAAGGCGACAACACGCGGACGAACCCGCAGTACGACCAGGTCGCCGGGATCACCGACCGTCCGGTGCGCCCGGCGTGGGTGGTCGGCACCGCCGAACTCCGGGTGCCGCTGCTGGGACACATCCGCCTGCTGCTCAGTCTGCTGGTCGGCGGGTCCGGCGGGACTGTCGTCTCCGTCGTGGCCGCGCTGGGCGGCGCCACGGCGATCGGACTGACCAGTCGCGCCTGACGCTGCGGCGGGGTCGGCTGTCCGCCACCGGCGCCCCCGGCCACGCGGCGGGGTACTTCGCTGCGCCGCTACTCGATCTGGCGTATCTTCCTGTCGCTGTCCGGCCCGACGCGGTCTCTGGCTCCACGCGATCGCGCTACGCGTCTGCGCGGGAGTAGGACTGATGTCTCTGGTGGGTTCTCGACCTCTCCCTTCGAACACCGTACCGATCACGAGAACGACCGGACGGGGGACCGACGGCGACGGTCGAAGGGCAGCGCTTCGGATCGAGCGGTGCCGCGGGCGGCGCCGTTCGGTAACGAGTGTCGGAGAAGGGTTCGACTCGAAGTAGTCCGCAGCGGTCCCCTCCCCTCTCCCGGACTGACCGGGGGTGTCCGAGCCGAGCTGGGACTCAGGAATCGTCGAACCGCGCCTGGACGAACGGCTGGGCGTCCTCGACGTCGCCGAGCCGCGAGTCCGCCAGCAGGACGCTCTTGGTCTCTTTCAGCGGGACCGAGAGGCTCATCTCCTTGGTCCGGCCGTACCGGCCCTTCGAGACGACGACCGCGTTGACGATACCGAGCATGTCGAGTTCGGAGATGAGGTCGGTGACGCGGCGCTGGGTGAGGACGTCCATGTCGATCTCCTCGCAGAGGCGCTTGTAGATGTTGAACACCTCGCCGGTGTTGATGTTGTGGACGCCGTTGTCCTCCAGCAGGATGACGGCGTAGAGGACGAGTTTCGACTGGGTCGGGAGCGTCCGGACCACCTCGACGACCCGGTCGAGTTCGATCTTTTCCTGTGCGCGCCGGACGTGTTCCTCGTTGATGCGCTCGGTGCGGCCGCGCTCGGCGAGTTCGCCGGCGGTCCGCAGCAGGTCTAGCGCGCGGCGGGCGTCGCCGTGCTCCTGGGCTGCGAAGGCCGCACAGAGCGGAATGACGTCCTCCGAGAGGGTGTCGTCCTTGAACGCGATCTCCGAGCGGTGCTGGAGGATGTCCTTCAACTGCGTGGCGTCGTAGGGCGGGAAGACGATCTCCTCCTCGCCGAGGCTGGACTTCACCCGCGGGTCGAGGAAGTCGGTGAACTTGAGGTCGTTCGAGATGCCCATGATCGACACGCGCGAGTTCTCCAGTTCGGAGTTCATCCGCGAGAGGTTGTAGAGCGTGTCGTCGCCGGATTTCTCGACGAGTTTGTCGATCTCGTCGAGCATGATCACGACCACCCGCTCGCGGTAGTCGACCGCCTCGAAGAAGGTGGAGTAGACGCGGTCGGTCGGCCAGCCCGTCATGGGGACGGGTTCGGCCTCCTCGAGGTCCGTCTCGAGGGTTTCGATGCGCGCCGCGAGGTCGTCGGCGTCCTCGAACTCGGTGTCGGCGAGCGCGCTCGGTCCGCGCTCCTCGAGGTCCGACCGGAGCCCGCGGAGTCGTTCGAGGTCCTCCTCGATGAGCGCCCGGTTCTGCTCGATGTAGGTGTTGGCTAGCTGGGCGAGCACGCGGTACTGCGTGTCGGTGACTTCGCAGTTGATGTACTGGACGTCGCAGGGCACCTCGTACTTCTGGGAGGTCGACTCGAGTTCCTCGCTGACGAACTTCGCGCTCGCGGTCTTGCCCGTTCCCGTCTTCCCGTAGATGAGAATGTTCGAGGGGGTGTCTCCCCGCAGCGCGGTGACGAGGATCGTCGCCATGTTGTTGATCTGTTCCTCGCGGTGGGGGAGCTTTCGCGGCGTGTAGGAGGGCCGCAGCACCTCCTTGTTCTCGAATATCGGCTCCCCGCTGAGCAGGTCGTCGAACAGCCCCGGCGACGCCTCGTCGGTCTCCTCTTCGCCCTCGACCCCCGCGGGATCCGTGAGGGACGCCTCTTCGGACTCGATCTCCGTCTCGGTCCCGTCGAGCGATGCTCCGTCCCCGTCGGTCGTGCCCGTGCGTGGATCGCCTCCGAATTCGCCGTCGGAAGGCCGATCCGGTTCGGAATTCGCGTCCGTCATTTATGTGCTCCCTACCCCCCAGTTTCGAGTGGAGGAAACTCGGCGCGCCCCCTGAGCCGCCAGTAATCCCCGGTAAACGGCCGCGTCCCCTTCCATGTAGCGGGAGGCGCGTCCACTTGATGCAGGAGAACATCAGGTTGAGGGAGTAATTAAATATTCTGGTCCGGCTCGGTCTCCCCCGCTCGTTTCAGGTCCGGACGGAGCCGACGGAACGCCGTCGCGGATCCCGGGCTCGTCCGCGAGCCGGCGAGTTCGTCGGCGCGCGAGTCCGCGGACGTCCGGTAGGGGTCGGCCGGTCGACCAGAGCGGTTGCGCGCGGGGCGGTGGTCGGAGCGCCGGGAGCGACCGCCGGGTGCCGGTCGGCGCGCGCCGGCGCTGTCCCCCCGAGAGAGCCGGGTGATCGACAGGTTGGATGGGCGGTCCGCCGAGCGTGCTCGCTGCGGTGCCCGGCGATCGCCGAGCGCCACCGTTTCGACTGGAACCGGTCCGTGCGGGTCGTCGGTCTCCGAGAGCAGCAGAGTTCCGAACGAGCGGAGTCGCTCCGGCCCGATCCCGGACTGCTCGCCGCAGATCCGGTCGGTCGACCCGACCCCCTGACCCCCCCCCCCCTTCGTTTCCGGTGGAACGGCTCAAGAAGGGGGTGGGGGGTCGGCGGATCCGCGTCGCCTTCTAGAGTAGCAACGTTGATTACAGTGGAGTAGAAAACGGACCCGCAGTAGAGGAAGAGAGGAAGAATTAGTTGTTTTCCCCGCTTTGCTAGCGTAATATTCTAGGAACCGCTCCTATCGTTTCTAGTCCTAGATGCGAATCGGTCGACTACCGAACAGTTCCGACCGGGCGTTCGTCCCGGGTCCCGGCTCTCCGGGCGGTTCCACTCGAAACGAAGGGGTGGGGGGCCGCCGGAACCAGGCAGTCAGTTCCCTTCGACTCCCTCCGACCGCTGGTGACAGATCGGTTCCCGGACCGATCTTCGCTCGACTACAGAGAGAACCTGTCGGGGGCTCCATGTGAAACAAAGGGGGTGTCCTCTCCAGGAACGAGTGCCGCACTCAGTGCGATGTCCGTCGGAGACGTCACCCGTCCGATCGTGGAAGCTACCGGGTATCTGACGGGTGTCTGACGCACGTTTAAGTCAGTCGGGTCGGCTATAGCGGGTAGACGCGCCTCCACACGGAGGTGCGGGGAGGACTCAGGATGGGACTGCTCACTGATCTCAGATCAAGTATTTCGCGAGTCACGGCGAAGCTGTTCGCCACCCCCGGTCAGGAGCCCAAGCGGATCGGTATCTACGGGCCCCCGAACGCCGGGAAGACGACGCTCGCGAACCGTATCGCCCGCGACTGGACCGGCGACGCCGTCGGCCCCGAGAGTCGCGTGCCCCACGAGACCCGTCGGGCACGCCGCAAAGAGGACGTCGAGATAAAGCGCAACGGGAACAGCGTCACCATCGACATCGTCGACACGCCGGGCGTGACGACGAAGGTCGACTACAAGGAGTTCCTCGAACACGACATCGAAGAGGAGGACGCGGTCCGGCGCTCCCGGGAGGCGACCGAGGGAGTCGCGGAGGCGATGCACTGGCTCCGGGAGGACGTCGACGGCGTCATCTACGTGCTCGACGCCGCCGAGGACCCCTTCACGCAGGTCAACACGATGCTGATCGGCATCATCGAGTCGAAGGACCTGCCGGTCCTGATCTTCGCGAACAAGATCGACCTCGAGGAGGCGTCGGCCCAGCAGATCGCCAACGCGTTCCCGCAACACGAGACCGTTCCCCTGTCGGCCCTGGAGGGCGACAACATGGACGAGGTCTACGACAAGATCGCGGAGTACTTCGGGTGATCGAGGTGCCGGAGATACAGCCCGACGACGGCGACGGCGACGGCGTCCAGATCGACCTGATCAGCGGCGAGCGGATGGCCAACCTCCGGACGATGGAGAAGATCCGGCTCATCCTCGACGGCGTCCACGACGGTAACATCGTCATCCTAGAGGAGGGCCTCGACCCCGACGAGGAGTCGCGGCTCATTGAGGTGACGATGAGCGAGATCAACCCGGAGGAGTTCACCGGGATCGAGATCGAGACCTACCCCCGGCCCAGCTCCGACGACGGTGGGCTGTTCAACCGGCTGATGGGCCGAGAGTCGGATCCGGACAACAAGCTCACAGTGATCGGTCCCGCCAACCGCATCGAGACGCTCCACAAGGACGAGAACCTCATCAGCGCTCTCGTCACTCGTCAGTAAGCGATGCCCCACCAGTGCACCAGTTGCGGGCACGTGTTCGCCGACGGCTCCAAGGAGATGCTCGGGGGGTGTCCGGACTGCGGCGGCACGAAGTTCCAGTTCCACGGCAGCGACGAGGGCGTTCCCGACGACCCGCCCCTCGCCGGGGTCGACGGGACGGTCCTCGGGCGGATCGGGGAGTTCGTCCGGGCTGGCGACGTCGGTGCGCGCGCTCGCCTGCGCGTG
>PXRR01000009.1:10744-15486 GCA_003021975.1 Halobacteriales archaeon QS_5_70_17
CACGCGCAGGCGAGCGCGCGCACCGACGTCGCCAGCCCGGACGAACTCCCCGATCCGCCCGAGGACCGTCCCGTCGACCCCGGCGAGGGGCGGGTCGTCCGGGAGCCCACCGGCGACCGCCCGGACGTCTCGCAGCTCCGCGAGGAACTCAACGACCAGTTCGAGAGCATCAAGATCCTCGAACCCGGCCAGTACGAGCTGAACCTGATGGAACTGTACGACCGCGAGGAGTACATCATCGCGCTTCAGGAGAACGGACGGTACGTCATCCAGATGCCGGAGAACTGGATCGGCGACGAGGAGTAGCGCCTGCGGCTCCCGGTTCCCGCCCCGCGCTCCGGTTCAGTCGCCGCCCGAGCGACAGATATCGGCGGCTCCGCCGGCTGCCTCCGGCCAGCGGCCGTCCGGTCGTCGGTCCCGGCTCTGTCGGGCGGTTTCCACTCGAAACGGAGGGGTTGGCTAGGCTCATAGCCGCCGCCGCTCCGCTCGGCTCTTGCCCGCCGCTCCGGCTACACTCATAGCTGTGTGAGAGGCTCTCGCCCGGAGGATATTCAGGTTCGTTCGGTCCCGAACGCATAGGAACGCTCCTCCCGTGCTGCGCCCGACGAGTCTCCGGTCGCGGCTCCGGTCAGTGGTCTACGGGTTCCCGTCCACGCTGGCCTGTCTGGGCGTCGTCGACCGCGACCGGGGGCGGGCAGCGTTCGACCTCGCGGTGCCGGTGATGGCCACCGGAGCACTGCGCGTGCTCCTGCGGCTGACCGACTTCCCGTTCGTCGGCCTCGCGCTGGGCGATGTCGGCATCGCGGCCCTCGAACTCGGCTTCCAGTGCTACTTCGTCCCCTCCGGACTGGCGCTGGCGCTCACCAGCGGGACGATCAGCGTCGTCTCGCGGTACACCGGCGCCGGGCGCTCCGCGGACGCCGACTTCGCGATCAAGCGGTCGCTGTACCTCTCGGTCCCGATCACCGTCGGATCGTGGCTGTTCGCGACTGATCTCGTGGGGCTGCTGACCGACGATCCCCGCGCGACCGAACTCGGGGCCGCGTACCTCCGGGTCGTCATGCTCAGCCTCGCGCTCCGGTTCTGGGGGATGATCGCCGCGCGAGCACTCGCGGGCAGCCCCGCCGATCCCGACCCCGATCTCGACTCCGGACCGGAGCGGGGACCCGTCCGCCCGCCGGGAACTCGCCCCTCGGATCGAGGCCGGCGACCGATCCGGTCCGGCGCCGTGTCGACGTCGGCCCGCCGAACTCCCGCACACGGGTCGTCAGCGCCGTCTCGAACCGGCAGAGCTCGACTTGTCGTCCACTGAGCTACTCGTCCCCCGCCCGGTCGCTCTCCGTCCACCGAGCCGGCAGAACTTAATCCGACGTCCACGAAGCCGCGACACGGACATGAACTACGCAACGAAAGTCGTCATCGCTACGATCGCGATCGCGGCGGTCCTCTCGCTTGTCGTCGTCGCCGCGACCGTCCTCTAGATGTTCTCGATCCGCGACCTCGGGGACGAACTCGCGGCGGTCCGCGAGAGCCATGCCCCGAGCGCACTCGTGGTGGACTGCGAGGGTGACTTCGAGACGCTCCCGCCGGCGCAGGCCGAGGAACTCGGCCTGCTGGTCGACGGCCTCGACCCAGTCTCCTACCCCGAGTCGTGGCTCCCGGCGGACGCGCCCGACCAGCTCCGGCGGTACGCCGGCGACGAGTTCACGATCGGCCTGCCCGGCGACGGGGGCGTCACGTGGACCCGCCAGACCGAGCCGCCGACGGTGTTCGTCAAGGCCCGCACCGAGGGGGCGCCCGAGCAGTTCCTCGAATTCCTGATCGCCGAGGCGCTCGTCGAGGCCGGGCTCGACCGGCCCGAGCAGTTCCTCGGGTTCTTCGGCGAGCGCTCCCGGGAACTGGCGGCCGCGACGCCGCTCGGTCCGGCGGACACCTACCAACTCGCCGTCGCGCTGTACGACGCCCACATCGGGTTGACCACGCGCGGGACCTTCCGCTCGTGGGCCGAGGAGAGCCCGCGGCTCCACGAGGCGTGGGCCGACGCCGGCGACCGCCTCCGTCCGCGGCTCTCCGACCTCTCCCGGGAGGTCGCCGCCGGCGAGACCGACTTCGCCGCCGCCGCGGAACTCGCGTGCAGCGGCGTCAAACACGGCCTCCCGCTGCCGACCCCCTTCGGCGCGCTCGACACCGAGGCCTACCGCGAGACCGGCCCCGAGTACGCCGTCGCCTGGGCCCGGAAGACCTTCGAGGAACTCGAGGAGTGACCGCCGCCGGCCACCGGCGCCCCTCGTCCGCCCGGCGGTTCGTGGGTTCGCGGACCCGGGGGCTCGTCGGCGGTGAGGTCCCGAGTTCGTCGACCGTTCCCGCACCCTCCGGCGGTCGCCCCCAGAGTCGTCGGGTCGCTGCCGGCCGCCTCCGGTTCGACCGAATCGGCGCCCCGTCGGACCGCGCGCCACCCTTCGCTCTTCGGGGACCCCGGGCCGCTCTCTGCGGGTGAGCGCCCGTGAAGGACCGTCCGGGATTGCGGCCCCGGCGCACACCGCCACCGACTTCTTTTCGGGCAACGACCTAGCGACGGCGATGGCAAACCTGGAACTCTACGAACTGGAAGGCTGCCCGTACTGCGCGAAGGTCACGACGAAGCTCGACGAGCTCGGCCTCGACTACGAGTCGCACATGGTCGCCCGGAGCCACGACGAGCGGACCGAGGTCGAGGAGGTCAGCGGACAGACCGGCGTCCCCGTGCTCGTCGACGAGGAGCACGGCGTCGAGGGGATGGCCGAGTCCGACGACATCGTCGAGTACCTCGAGGAGACCTACGGTAACGGCGCGGCCTGATCCGCTCGGGCCTTCCGCCCGCTGACCGCTCGGTTCCCGCCGGGACGCCGTTTCCGGTCGAGACGCCCGTTTTCGCGTCGAACGTCCAACCCTGTATCGCGGGCGACGGCTGTGGATCGCGGGCGACCGCCGGGATCCGAGGACGTGACGGCGGCCTCCGGGACGCGATAGCTGTCTCGCGCGACAGCCCTCCCCGGGCCGCGAACGGTTCGCGGCCGTCCGTCGCGGACGACCGGGTCGCACGCGCGGCTATCGGTGATCGGACTCGGAGTTCCCTGTGTACCGTGCGGACAGGACGGCTTCGAGGGCAGCGCGACCGCGGGTTCAGGCCGACTCCTCGGCGCGCTCGTCGATGATCGCCTTGAGGTCGTCGGCGTCGTCGATGCTGGCGATCTCCTCGCGCTCGATGAGCACTGTCCGATCGACTGCCTCCTGGCGGGCCCGGTCGACGACGTAGATGGAGGCCGTCCGGGTCACCTCGCCGACGGAACTCATGATCCGGGCGCGCTTCTCGGCGGTCCGGTCGAACGAGGAGTGGCCGGTCAGCAGCGTGTCCTCGTCGTCCTCGCTGTCCTCGCTGACGGCCTTGAACGGCGAGCGCAGCGTCGGGTGGACGTCGAAGCCGACCCGGGTGAGCACCGCCACCAGCGACTCGTCGTCGGGGTCGGCCTCCGGGTCCTCGGGCGTCGGGTCGGCGTCCCGGAGGTCCTCGGTGTCGAAGACGTCGACGGGGCTGGTCAGCGGCGCGTCGAAGAGGTCTCCGAGCCTCGCAGCGACGTCGACGCTGGCGTTCATCCCGTCCTCGTACTTCGAGACGGTACGCCGGGAGACGCCGAGTTCGCTCGCCAGCCGTCCGAGCGACCAGTCGCGGTTCTCGCGGACGTCCGCGAGGACGTCGCCGTCGATGCTGACGTACAGGCCGCCCGGCGCGGCGTAGATCAGCGGCGGCACGTCCTCGACGAACAGGTCCATGGCGGTGTCCGGGGAGAGCACCGGCACGCCGTGGCGGAAGTAGACGACCCCCGGTTTCAGCTCCTCGTCGCGGGTCCGAAGCCCCACCACGAGCGGCGTCGCGTCGAGGTAGGTACCCAGCCGGCGCATCTCGGCGCCGGTGGCCGCGCCGAAGGAGTCGATGTTCCCGAGGATCTTCACGAGCAGGACGTCCCGACCGCGGCGGACGGCGACGTCGAAGCTCTTGGGACGGACGGCACACCGGTCGCTCACGGTGAAGCCCGCGTCACCCAGCATCGCGGTCACGTTCCCGACCAGCGCGGACCGGGACATAAATAGTGGTAAGTACTTCACAACATATATGCATTGTGCCCCGGACCCCCCCGCGTCCGGCGGTTTGATCGGCGCTGCCGCCGGGTTTTAAATTCTCGACTCCGGCCTCCGGTCGGTCCGCTCGCCGGGGGACCGCCGCGGCCGCCGCAGCGGCGACTCGCGGGACCGGGACGGACTGCCGGACGGCGGTCGAAAGCGCTTACCGGATCGACGACCCAGCGCGGGTGTGACCGTCATCGGGCTGGACGACACCGACTCCCGCGAGCGCGGGATGTGTACGACCTACGCTGCCGCGCTCGCAGCCGACTGTCTCCGGGAGCGCGGCGCGACGGTCGAGCGCCTGTTGCTGGTCCGGCTCAACCCCGCCGTCGAATACAAGACCCGGGGCAACGCCGCGCTCGCCGTTCACACCGACGCCGACCCCGGCGCGGCGTTCGACCTCGTCGCCGACGTGATCGACGACCGCGCCGAGACCGGCGACGAGCGGACGAACCCCGGGCTGGTCGTTCTCGACGGCGATCCCGAGGCGCTCGGTCCCCGGGACGCGCTGGCGCGATTCGCGCGGTCCGCGGTCCGCGATCGGCTCTCGATCGAGGACAGCGAGGCGCTGCTCGCCCGCA
>PXRR01000009.1:15547-46656 GCA_003021975.1 Halobacteriales archaeon QS_5_70_17
GGACCGACCGCCGGTAATGAGGACGACGCCGACTGGACCCACGAGCGGATCGCCTACCGGGAGCGCGACCGGTGGGGGACGCCCCGCGACGTCGACCGCGACTCCGTGTTCGCCGCGGCCGACGACGGCTACCCCGAGGTCTGGGACACCGTCGACCGCGGCTCCGACGAGGTGGTCTGCGTCCCCCGCACGCCCGGGCCGGTCCTCTACGGGATCCGGGGCGAGAGCGCGGCCGCCGTCGAGAGCGCGGCCGCCGCCGTCGAGGCCGAACGGATCGAGCGCGCCGAGACGTTCCTCACCAACCAGGGGACCGACGTCCATCTCCGGACGGCGCCGCTGAGCGACGTCCTCGACGGGCGGGCCTACCGGACGACCGGCCGGGTCGCCGGCCCGCCCGAGACGCGCCGGGGCGGCCACGTCTTCGTCCCGCTGGCGGCCGCCTCCGACGGGGAGAGCGGCGCCGAGCGCGATGCCGGGGGCGCCGAAGCGGCCGCCTCCGATCCCCCCGCCGGTCCCGCGCTCGTCCGCTGTGCCGCCTTCGAGCCGACCAAGCGGTTCCGCGACCGAGTCCGCGCGCTCCGCCCCGGCGATCGGATCACGGCCTGCGGCGAGTTCACAGCCGACGCCGCCCGCGGCGACCCCCCGGACGACGGCGCCCGCGGGACGCTCAAACTCGAGAAGTTCGCGGTCCGGGGCCTCGTGACCGTCGAGCGTGTCACCCCGGAGTGTCCCGACTGCGGGCGGCGCATGGAGAGCGCCGGGCGCGGGCAGGGCTACCGGTGTCGGGACTGCTCGACCAGCGCCGACGGGAAGGCCGAGCGCGCGCTCGACCGGGCCCTCGAACCGGGCTGGTACGACGCGCCGACTCACCCGGAGCGGTGACCCGCGAACGGACGGCGGGCCGGACGCGACCGAAGACGAAAGGTGTCCGGCCCGCCGTGTAAGTGTATGGAGACGCCGCGGACACTTGCCGTCCTCGCGCTGGTCGCCTGCACCGTCCTCGCCGGCTGCGGCGGCCTGCCGGGCGGGGGGGACGGAGGCGGGGACGGCAACGCGACCGGGAACGGGACCCTCGCGACCGCGGAGGAGGAGTCCGGTCCGACGCGAACTCCGGCGACCCCGGACGGCGGGACCAACCCGACGCCGACCGGAACCGCGACGCCCGCTCCCGACGAGTCGCTCCCGCCGGCCCCCGCGTCGGCCACGTTCCGCGAGGGCGGCGAGGTGCTCGCGACGGTCGAACTGGAGGTCGCCGACGCCCCGGAGGAGCGCCGCCGCGGACTGATGAACCGCACCGCGCTCCCCGAGGACCGGGGGATGGTCTTCGTCTACGAGGACAGCGAGGTCCGCTCGTTCTGGATGAAGAACACGCTGATCCCCCTGGACATGATCTTCGTCGCGCCCAACGGGACGGTACTCAACGTCGAGCACGCGGCGCCCCAGCCGAACGCCTCGGACGCCGACCTCCGGAGCTACCGCAGCGCGGGCCCCGCGCAGTACGTCGTCGAGGTCCGCCGCGGGTTCGCCAACCGGACGGGAGTCGGTCCGGGGACGACCGTCGAGTTCGAGGGACTCAACGGGACGGACGAAACGACCGCCCCCGGCGGCGGTGAGTGACCGCCGCCTCCGGAGCGGACCCGCCCGGCGCCGGCCTACCCCTTCAGCCCGCTGCCGGTCAGCGGCACCACCACTCCCTCGTCGTCGAGGACCCCGCGCTCGCGGTACGCCCGCAGGCCGGCCGGTCCGACGGCGGCGGTCGGTTCGACGTAGAACCCCCGCTTGTGGAGGGCGTCGAGCGCCCGTCCGGTCGCGGCCTCGTCGACGGCGATGCAGTCCCCGCCGGTCACCTCGATCGCCGTCAGGATCTCTTCGCGGCGGACCGGTTCGCGGATCCGGATCCCGTCGGCGAGATCGTTGCCTCCGGCACCCCTCTGTTTCGTGTGCAGATCACAGACTATCGGGGCGTGCCCGTCCGCCTGCACGCCCAGCAACCGGGGGACGCGGTCGGTCCAGCCCGCCTCGGCGAGGGCGCGGAACCCGCGATAGGCGCCCAGGAACAGCGTCCCGTGACCGACGGGACAGACGACGGCGTCGGGGACCGACCAGTCGCGCTGGTGGGCGAGTTCGAGGGCGAACGTCGCCGTCCCGGCGAAGAAGGCGGGATTCCAGGCGTGGCTCGCGTACCACCCCTCGCCGGACTGGACGGCATCGACGCAGGCGTCGGTGACGTCTCCGCGCGACCCCTCGACGCGGACCACCTCGGCGCCGGCCCGTTCGATCGCTCGTACCTTCCCCGGTTTCACGTCCGCGGGGACGTAGACGGCGCAGTCGATTCCAGCGCGTGCGGCGTAGGTCGCGACGGCGGCGCCGGCGTTGCCCGAGGAGTCCTCGAGCACCCGGTCGACGCCGAGGGCGGCCGCCCGCGACAGCATCGCTGTCGCGCCGCGGTCCTTGAAACTCCCCGTCGGGTGGACGTACTCCAGTTTGAACGCCGCGTCCCAGCCCGGCGCGTCGACCAGCGGCGCGTACCCCTCCCCCAGCGAGACGCGCCGCTCGACCGGGAGGAATGGTTCGAAGGCCCACAGCCCCGCCCGGGGGTCCGGGTCGAACGCGTCGGGGGCCGGCCGGGGCGGGTCGGCGAACTCGAGGGGGTGACCGCACTCGCAGCGCCACCGGTCGCGGTACTCGGTGCCGCAGTCCGGACAGCGGAGCATGGCGACGCCTCGCGGCGCGTGGCCATGTAGCCGTCGGTGGCCAGTGGCCGGCGGTCGGTGACCGCCGGGGCGACCGCGCGGGTCCCGGCGACGGGACGGCGGCGCTAGTACTCGTCGACGTTAGTCCCGACCGAACAGACGTACTCGCCGGTGGCGACCTGCGGGAGCCGGCGCGTGCGCCAGAAGATCCCGGGGGAGTCGGTCGTGACGGTCGACTTCACCTCTCCGAAGACGTCGGTGACGTCGAACAGGGGGTCGCCGCGCTCGACGCGCTCGCCGAGGTCCCGGCGGAAGGTGACCAGCCCGCCGGCGGGCGCGCCGTACTGCTCGAAGCCGCTCGCGCGGGTCTGGAGCTCCGGCTCGACAGTCCTCTCCAGGAAGTCGTAGTACGCGAGGACGTTCTTGACGCCCCGGACGCCGATCCGGATGCTCTCGCGGTCCCAGCCGACACAGCCCCCGAGTTCGGGGTCGATCGTGGGGATCCCCTCGTCGGGGGCCGCCCGGGCGAGCTGGCCGTCGGGGCCCTTCTGGTCGAGGACGCAGCCGGCGCCGAACACTTTCGCGAGCTCCAGACACTCGGAGTGCATCCGGTGGCGCTTGCCACAGCGCACCCGCGTCTCGTTTATCATCCGCGAGGTCGACCCCTGGTGGATGTCCAGGACGAGGTCGGCCTCCGAGGCCGCCTCGAAGGTGGCGGCGGCGATGCGCTCGCTGGAGGTGCCGTTGGCGTCGCCCGGGTACGCCCGGTTCATCTTCGTGTCGTCGATCGGATTGCGGTGCTGGGGGACGTGGTAGGCGTGGAGGTTGACGATCCCGACGACGCGGATCTCGCCGGCCAGCCGGTCGGGATCCAGCTGCGGGACGAGCCGCTGGACCACGCCGACGCCGTTGAGTTCGTCCCCGTCGCTGACGGCCTGGATGTAGAGGGTCTTGCCGTCGTGCGCGCCGTTGAGGACCGCGACCGGGAGTCCGACCTCGCTGCCGTCACGGGCCTCCCCGACGGCTAGCCGCCCGGTGTCCGACTCGCCGGGCGCGGCGGTCGCGGTTCCGAGCCTCGTCATTGTCTCTATTGCCCGACCACACGCCCTTAGGCGGTTCGGTCGCGGAACCGCGACCCGCGAACGGCCACGGCTCCGTCCCGCGAAGCCTTTGTCGCGGCGTCCCCACCCGTAGGTATGGACGACGACTCCGATTTCGGCGGTGCGCGCGGCGGGGCGGAGGCCTCCGCGTCGGACCCCGGCGGTCCGGGCTCCGGGGCCGCCCCGGACCGCCCGGGACTGCCCGGCTTCCTCGCCGGACTCGGCGTCGAGCGCAACGCGGCCGTGGGTGCGGTCGTCGGACTCCTCGCCGCCGCCCTGATCTACGCGGTCCGCGTGTTCGAACTGCTCGGGCCGGCGCCTGCCGACGCCGGCGGTCCGGGGCTCTTTCTCGCGCTGGCGTTCGTCCTCGCGGTCGGGACGGCGCTGCTGGTGACGGTCGCGCTCACGGGGCTGGCGGCCTACCGCGAGGTCCAGGAGCTGTAGTCCGCGGCGACCGGTCCCGGCCCGGTCACCGCCCGCCGGCCAGCGCCGCGAGCCGGTCGGCCCCCGCGTCGGTCCCCTTCGCGATGAGGACGTCGCCGGCGCGGAGTCCCGTCTCGCGGTCGGGGGAGACGACCCACTGCTCGCGAGGCTGGTCGCCGCGCTCGCCGGCCCCGGCCCGCCGCACGGCGATGACGCGCATCCCCGTCTCCGTGGCGACTCGCTCCTCGCCGAGGGTCGTCCCGTCGAGAGGGCTGTCGGGGCCGACGGTCACGCGGACGATGATCTCGTCGGACTCCTTCACCGCCTCGGCGACCACCGGGTGGGTACCGATCCCGCGGAGGACGCCCTCGCTGATCTCGACGGCCGCGTCGGAGATGACCTCGGTGGCCTGTCCGAGCCGGACCAGTCCGCGCAGCGTGATCGGGTCCTCGACCCGACCGGCGGCCTGCAGTGTCCAGGCCTCGAACCGCGACTGGAGGGCGTCGACCTCCGCCTCGAGTTCGAGGACCTCCTCGGCGACCTCGGGGCTGTCGAAGAGGGCGGCGCCGTACGCCAGGTCGACGGCGAGCTCCGACATGTCCTTCATGTGGACGGTCGAGTCGACGGCCCGCTCGAGGTCGTCGATGGCCGGGTCGGGGGGGTCGGGGAACTCGTAGGCGCTCCCGGTGACGACCTCGTAGACGGCGCCGATCCCGGTTTCGGGGCCGCGCAACAGCAACACGTCGCCGGCGCGGAGTCCCGTCTCCGGGCCGGGGTTGAGCAGCCACTCCCCGGCCCGGTGGATGGCGATGACGCGCACGCCGGTCTCCGTCTCGAGGTGGGCCTCGCCGAGCGTGTGGTCGACGTACGGCGCGTCGGGGGCGAGTTCCGCGCGCACGAGCGTCTCGACGGCTTCCGGGAGCGTCGCGCGCATCGCGTCCGGGAGGCCGATCTCCTCGAGGACGATCTTCGCGATGTCGCCGGCGGCGTCGCTGATCTTCTCGGCGGCGCCGACGACGCCCAGCACGGGAGCGAGCGCCTCAGCGTCCTCGGGGTTGCGCGCGGCCATCAGCAGGCTCATCCGCGCCTTGAGGTGGAGGACGTCCATGCGCTCCTCGAGGTCGAGCACCTCCTCGGCGATGTCGTCGCTGCCGAGCAACACCGCCGAGTACGACAGGTCGATGAGCAACTCCGCGGTATCTTTCATCTCCGCGAGGATCTCCTTGACGGAGACCGGTTCGTACTCGACCTCGCTCATACCCGGTCGTCTCCCCCGCCGGGCAAAAGTGTTGTCGGGACCCGCCGTCTCGGGCGATCTGAGGCCGCTCCGGACCGCCGGACGGACCCCCGACTCGCCGGACACCTCGCGGCCGTCTCCCGCTTCGCGGAGAGTGCCCCGGACTCCGTATTTCACGAACGTTCCTCGCGTATCCGGTCGGCGAACGTCGATCGAACGCGCGTCGAACTCCGAGCCTCCGGCGGTTCACGTCCGGTGCGCGAAACGGCACGGAAATTCTCCGTATAACAATCCTTTTAGACTCGCCTCCGGAACCGACTCGTATGGCCGACGAAGTCAAGAAGGGGCTCGAAGGGGTGCTGGTCGCCGAGTCGGAACTCAGCTACATCGACGGCGACGCCGGCGAGCTCGTCTATCGGGGCTACTCGATCGACGACCTCGCGCGGGAGGCCAGCTTCGAGGAGGTCGTCTACCTCCTCTGGGAGGGCCACCTCCCCGACGAGGGCGAACTCGACGAGTTCGCGACCCGGATGGCCGGGGAGCGCGCGCTCGACGAGACCGTCGTCGAGACGATCCGCGAACTCGCCGCCGCCGACGAGGAGCCGATGGCGGCGCTGCGGACCGCCGCCTCCCAACTGTCGGCGTTCGACCCCGACGCCGGGGCCGACCCGGACGACATGAGCGTGAACCTCCCCAAGAGCCGGCGGCTCACCGCCAAGCTCCCGACGGCGCTGGCGGCGTTCACGCGGCTGCGCGACGGTGAGGAGCCGGTCGCCCCGGAGCCCGACCTCGGACACGCGGAGAACTTCCTGTACATGCTCAACGGCGAGCGCCCCAACGAGGTGCTCGCCGAGACCTTCGATATGGCGCTCGTGCTCCACGCCGACCACGGGCTGAACGCGTCGACGTTCTCCGCGATGGTCACCGCGAGCACGCTCGCTGACCTCCACAGCGCCGTCACGAGCGCCATCGGCACGCTCAGCGGCGGCCTCCACGGCGGCGCCAACGCCAACGTCATGCGGACGCTCGAGGAGATCGACGAGAGCGGGAAAGACCCCAAGGAGTGGGTCGACGACGCCCTCGCGGAGGGCCGGCGCGTCCCCGGCTTCGGCCACCGCGTCTACAACGTCAAGGACCCGCGGGCCCGCATCCTCGGCGAGAAGAGCGGGGAACTCGGCGAGGCCGCCGGCGACACGAAGTGGTACGAGATGAGCCGCGACATCGAGGAGTACATCATGGACGAGAAGGGGCTCGCGCCCAACGTCGACTTCTACTCCGCGACCACCTACTACCAGATGGGGATCCCGATCGACATCTACACCCCGATCTTCGCGATCAGCCGGGTCTCCGGGTGGTGCGCCCACGTCCTCAAACAGTACGAGGACAACCGCCTCATCCGGCCCCGGGCGCGGTACGTCGGCCCGAAAGGCCAGGAGTACGTCCCGCCGGGGGAGCGGTGAGGTCACCGCGGTCCGCTTCCGTTTCCGGTCCCGCCGCCGCGGTTTCGCGTGCCTAGCCCCGCACTCGATCGCCGGCTCACATCATAGCCCGACGTCTTAGTGTGAGTCCGTCCCCGGATCCGAGTACGCGTGATCGACCCCGTCCCGACGACAGTACAGGCCCTGATACAGACGGCGTTGGGCGTCGGCGGGCTGGCGGCCGTGTTCGTCTACTCGTTTCTCATCGCAGTCGCGCTCCCGTTCCCCGGCGAGGTGGTGATAGCGATGCCGCTGGACCTCGGCGTCCACCGGCACGTCGAACTCGCGGTCCTCGTCGCCACGAGCAGCTTCGGGAAGTCCCTGGGGGCGGTGGCGGCGCTCCGGTTGGGCGACGGCGCCTCGCAGTCGGGGCTGCTCGTGCGGGCGTTCGGCCGGTTTCCCGCAGCCATCGCGCTCCGCGAGCGGGCGCTCTCGGCGACGGTCGGCCGGTACGGCTACGCCGGCCTCGCCGTCGGACTGGCGGTCCCGCTGATGCCCGACACCGCGCTGATCTACGCGTTCAGCGTCATCGAGCGCGACTACCTGAAGGTCGCGCTGGCGACGTTCGTCGGCACCGTCGCTCGCCTGCTGGCGGTCGCCGGCCTCGCCGCCGGCGCGCTCTCGCTGACCTGATCCCGGGCTCCGGTCCGCGGCGGGCGCGGTCCTCTTCTCCCTGGATCTGTCCCTTCGAGCATGGAGGTCTTCGTCTACGGTACGCTCACCGATCCCGACCGGGCCGAGACGGTCCTCGAGGAGTTCTCCTTCGAGGGCGCCGCGACGCTGGTCGGCCTCCGTCGGGTCCGGGGGCGGTATCCGACGCTCGCTCCCCCCACCGCCGACGACGAGTCGAGCGTCGAGGGCCGCGTCCTCGCGACGCCGGACGTGGCGGCCCTCGACGCCTACGAGGGGGTCGCCAGCGGTCTGTACGTCCGCACGACGGTTCCGGCTACGGACGGCCGGGGCTCCGTCTACGTCGGCGACCCCGACCTGCTGGGTACGCCGGCCGACTGGCCGGGCGAGGGCCCCTTCGCCGACCGGGTCGAACAGTACGTCGAGCGCACCCCCGTCTCGGTCCGCCGGGACGGCTGACGGCCGTCAGACCGGGGTCAGACGGGGCGGCCACACCGTTGCTGGCCGGCGGTTTCACTTCCGCCCCGCTTGCCGGGGCTTTATCATGACAGGGAGGATATCCGCTGACGTCACACGCTCCGGGCCCCTTCTGGAGCGTTCCCCTTCCGCCCCCGAGCGGCAAGTATTGCGAAACGCCTACCACGATCGACGGGTAACGCGGCGCATGCTCTCGCCCGAGGACGTCCGAGCGGCCCGCGAGCGGATCGGGGACCGCGTCGTCCACACGCCGGTCGAGTACTCGAACACCTTCTCCTCGCTCACCGGCGGGGAGGTCTATCTCAAGTGCGAGCAGTTCCAGCGCACCGGCGCGTTCAAGCTCCGGGGAGCGACCAACAGGATCGCCACGCTCCCCGCCGAGGACCGGGAGACCGGTATCGTCACCGCCAGCGCCGGCAACCACGCCCAGGGGGTCGCGCTCGCGGCCGCCCGGGCGGGCGTGGACGCGACGATCGTCATGCCCGAGTACGCCCCCATCTCGAAGGTCCACGCCACGGAGGGCTACGGCGGCCGGGTCGTCCTCTACGGCCTGAACTACGCCGAGGCCCAGGCCCGCGCGCACGACCTCGAACGCGAGGAGGGGCGGTTCTACCTCGACGCGTTCGACGACCCCGACGTGATGGCCGGCCAGGGGACCATCGGGCTGGAGATCCTGGAGGACGTTCCCGAGGTGGACACCGTGGTCGTGCCGATCGGCGGCGGCGGGCTGATCTCGGGGATCGCGACCGCGCTGTCGGGGACCGACGCCGCCGTCCGCGTCGTCGGCGTCCAGGCCGAGGGCGCCGCCAGCCTCCCCGACGCGCTGAAGAAAGGCGAGCGGGTCGAACTCGACGCTGTCGACACCATCGCCGACGGCATCGCCGTCAGCCGGGTCGGCGAGCGCACCTTCGAGACCATCCGCGAGCGCGTCGACGAGGTGGTCACCGTCTCGGACCCCGAGATCGCGCGGGCCATCACCGCGCTGCTCGAGCGCTCGAAGACGCTCGCGGAGGGCGCCGGCGCCGCGCCGCTGGCCGCCCTCATCGAGTCGAAGTTCGAGGTCGCGGAGGGCGAGACCGTCGTTCCGGTGATCAGCGGCGGCAACATCGACCCGAACGTGCTCACGACCGTCCTGATGCGAGGCCTGATCCAGAGCGGCCGCTACCTCCGGATCCGCACCGTCCTGAAGGACCGCCCCGGCACGCTCCAGGAGCTGACGTCCGTGATCGCCGAGAACCGCGCGAACATCTACGGCATCCAGCACGACCGGACCGCCCGCGACATCGGGATGTCCTCGGCGGAGGTGGAACTCGACCTCGAAACGCGGGGCCACGACCACGTCGACCGCCTGATCGACGCCCTCGAGGACAGCGGCTACCCGGTCGAGGTGCTGGTGTAGGCGCCGTCAGACGGGGTCGAGACCGGGACCCTCGCGCGCGAGCAACGACTCGGCGCTCCGCTCGCCGTCGGCCATCAGCCGGCGGACGAACGCCGGCGAGCGATCCAGCTTCGAGGACAGCGGGAGCCGCCGGTCGAGGCTCAGCCGCCGTATCTCG
Organism: Halobacteriales archaeon QS_5_70_17; assembly: GCA_003021975.1. GTDB lineage: Archaea > Halobacteriota > Halobacteria > Halobacteriales > Haloarculaceae > Halomarina. The sequence goes on from PXRR01000009.1 coordinate 25,142, forward strand.
GTGTGGTTGAACTCCGCTTCGGGGAGCCGACCCGCGTCGACCCACTCGTTGACCTGCTCGACGAACTGCAGTTCCTGATTGAGCGAGATGTTCCCGGAGAGCTCGTTCCGGCGGTCGGCGATCTCGAGGATCGACCGCGGCCGGCCCTCGTAGGTCTGGGGGTTGATCTGCAGCACCCACAGCTCGTGGGGCTTCTCGGCGGCCGTCCGGTGCATCAGCTCCCGGACCGGCGGGTTCTGGGAGAACAGCCCGTCCCAGTGGTAGCGGCCGTCCATCTCGACGGCCTCGAACAGCTCCGGCAGAGCCGCCGAGGCCAGCATCACGTCCGGGGTGATCTCCTCGTCCTCGAACACCTCGAAGTGACCGCCGTTGACGTCGACGGTCCCCACGGCCAGCAGCGGCGCGTCCGGACCGGCCAGCCCCGGGAGCGCGCCGAAGTCGACCGTCCGTTCGAGCGCCTCGCGCAGGCGCTCGCGGGCGTACTCGGACGCCGGGGTGTAGTAGGGGCTGACCTGCGGAGCGCCGATCCCGCTGTTGACCGCCCACGACCCGAGGACGGTCCCGGCGTTGAGCGTCCGGTCGACCGGACCGTCGGCGCACAGTTCGGCCCAGAGGGCGTGCAGGCGGTCCTCGACTCCCGCGCCGTCGGCCAACAGGCCGTACCAGGCGGCCAGTGCGGAGAACGCGCCCCCGGAGGTGCCCGACAGTCCCACCAGCCGGTGGTCCTCGCTGGCTCCGACGGCGGGCAGCAGGCGGGCGAGCGCCCCGGCGGTGAAGGCGGTGTGGCTCCCGCCCCCCTGGCAGGCGACGGCGACGTTCCTGACCATGCTTCCCGCTGTGCCCGGTCCCCTAAGGGTCCGCCGATGATAGTGGTCGAGATTTATACCGCCCGCGCCGGACGTCGGAGGCGTGAAACGGACCATCAACACCGACGACGCCCCAGCGGCGGTCGGCGCGTACAGTCAGGCGACCAGTAACGGCGACGTCCTGTTCACGGCGGGTCAGCTCCCGCTGACGGTCGACGGCGACCTGAAGGCCGACGCCCCCGTCGCCGAGCAGACCGAACTCGCCCTGGACAACGTCGAGGCGATCCTCGCCGAGGGCGGCGCCGACATGAGCGACGTGCTCAAGGTGACGGTCTTCCTCGCAGACATCGACGACTTCGACGAGATGAACGAGACCTACGCGACGTACTTCGACGAGCAACCGCCGGCGCGCAGCGCCGTCCAGGCCGGCGCGATACCGAAAGGCGCCAGCGTCGAGATCGAGGTCGTCGCCGACGTCTCGGACGCGGAGTGACGTGGGCCCCGGGACGAAGGCGAGCCTCCTGTGGGGGGCGATCGGGGCGCTGGCGTTTCTCGCGCTCGCGCAGGGGTACAACCTCCTCGGTCCCGGCGGGATCACCGCCGGCGCCATGGTCGGGGTCGCGGCCGCGGTCGGTGCCGTCGCGGCCGCCGCGACGTACCTCGTCGAGGGGGTTCTGTGAGCCCCCGCGAGAGCGAAAGGGATTAACCGCCGGTGCCAGTAGTCGAAGACGAGCCGGGATGGCCGAGTGGTAAGGCGCACGCCTGGAAAGCGTGTTCCCTCTGGGATCCGGGGTTCAAATCCCCGTCCCGGCGTGTTTTGCTGCGATCACGGGAGCAGCGGTATCTCGGAGGCGAACTACGGAGCGCGCTACCCGTAGTCCCCGGTCGTCCCTCCGCCGACGGGACTCCGCTGCCCGGAGTCCCGTCCCCTGGGAAACTATGTGACTCGGGTAGTCACGGAGGTGTATGAGCGAGCAGCGCTACCGGAGCAACTACGCCCTGATCGACGTGAGCGAGCACCTCGGCCCGGACGACGACCTCGACGTCCCGTGGGCGGAATTCGTCGGCGACGAGTCCTCCGAGTACTCCTTTTCGGTTCCCGTCGCGGACGCGGTCGACGGCTACGTCACGGTTCAGGCCCTGGACGTGGCGGCGTACGGCCACGAGATCGTCGTCAACGGGAAGGCGCTCTCGGGGTTCGACATCCCGCCGTCGTCGGGGTGGCAATGCTGGATGGACGTGATGGCCGGCGTCGACCTCCGGGAGGGCGAGAACACCATCCGGATCCGCCGGGACCCCGAGACCGACGACAGCTTCGTCATCGGGTCGCTGCGGGTGACCTGGCGCGAACCCACGGAGTAACTTAAACGTCCCGTCGACGCCCACCCCAGCCCGACCAGGCCCAGTCGCGCTCGTCGCGGACTACTCCGGGTCTGTCGGGCGGTTCGGGCAATACTGGTGTGTGGTTCGTGGTAGCACGGATCGACGCGAAACTCAAACATTTATATAGAACCGCAGACAACGTTCCGCCTGATTATGAGCCAGCAACAGCGGATGGGCCAACCGATGATCATCCTCGGCGAGGACAGCCAGCGGATGAAAGACGAGGACGCCCAGAGCCACAACATCAGCGCGGCTCGGGCGGTCGCCGAGTCGGTACGATCCACGCTCGGCCCGAAGGGGATGGACAAGATGCTCGTCTCCTCGATGGGGGACATCACCGTCACCAACGACGGCGTGACGATCCTCCAGGAGATGGACATCGACAACCCGACGGCCGAGATGATCGTCGAGGTCGCCGAGACCCAGGAGGACGAGGCCGGCGACGGCACCACGACGGCCGTCGCCATCGCGGGCGAACTCCTGAAGAACGCCGAGAACCTCCTCGAACAGGACATCCACCCGACGGCCATCATCAAGGGCTTCCACATGGCCTCCGAGGAGGCCCGCAGCGAGGTCGACGACATCGCCGAGCGCGTCGACACCGAGGACGAGGACCTGCTCCGGAAGGTCGCCGAGACCTCCATGACCGGGAAGGGCGCCGAGTCCAACAAGGACCTGCTGGCGACGCTCATCGTCGACGCGGTCCGCGCGGTCACCGTCGAGGGGCCCGACGGCGAGAACGTCGTCGACCTCGAGTATGTCAACATCGAAACCCAGACCGGCCGCGCCGCCGGCGACTCCGAACTCCTCGAGGGGGCGGCGATCAGCAAGGATCCCGTCCACGCGGACATGCCCTCCGAGGTCGAGGACGCGAAGGTCCTGCTGATCGACGAGGCCATCGAGATCGACGAGGCTGACGCCGACACGAGCCTCAGCGTCGACAGCCCCGACCAGCTCCAGTCGTTCCTCGACCAGGAGGAAGAGCAGATCAAGGCCAAGGTCGACGAGATCGTCGAGACCGGCGCGGACGTGGTCTTCTGCCAGAAGGGCATCGACGACCTCGCCCAGCACTACCTCGCGAAGGAGGGAATCCTCGCGGCCCGCCGCGTGAAGAAGTCCGACATCGGCTTCCTCAAGGAGGTCCTCGGCGCGCGCATCGTCAGCGACCTCGACAGCGCGACCGCCGAGGACCTCGGCACCGGCACGATCCGCCGCGACGAGACCGACGAGCTGTTCTACGTCGAGGGGGCGGACGACGAGTCCCACGGCGTGACGCTGCTGCTTCGCGGCTCGACCGACCACGTCGTCGACGAGCTCGAGCGCGGCGTCGGTGACGCGCTCGATGTCGTCGCACAGGCCGTCTCCGACGGCCGCGTGGTCGCCGGCGGCGGCGCCATCGAGGTCGAGGTCGCCCGGCGCCTGCGCGACTACGCCGACTCCGTGCAGGGCCGCGAACAGCTCGCCGTCGAGGCGTTCGCCGACGCGATCGAACTGGTCCCGCGCGTGCTCGCGGAGAACGCCGGCCTCGATCCCATCGACACGCTGGTCGACCTCCGGGCGGCCCACGAGGACGGCCAGTCGACCGCCGGACTCGACGTCTTCACCGGCGACGTGAACGACACCTTCGACGCCGGCGTCGTCGAGTCCGCTCACGCCAAGGAGCAGGCGCTGTCCTCCGCTACCGAGGCGGCGAACCTGGTGCTCAAGATCGACGACATCATCGCCGCCGGCGACCTCTCGACCGAGGGCGAGGAAGACGAGGGCCCGCCCGGCGGCGGCATGGGCGGCATGGGCGGTATGGGCGGAATGGGCGGTATGGGCGGCGCGATGTGAGCTCCGGGCTACCGGTACCGGACTCCGCGTAACCCCTCGCTCTGCCGTCTCCGTCGCACCGTCCGCGCAGCGCCGGTTCTTTCAGCCGTTCGTCGCTGCGGGAGGCCAGGTCCGGACGCTCGACCGCAGCTCCCCGGCCGGCGGCTCCGGCGAGCGCCCGGTCGACCCAGTCCGGCCGTTCGACGGGCGCCGCTCCCGGCTCCCCGTAACTGACGCGCTGCTCGGCGACGGCCGGCCCGCCGTTCCCGTCCCGTCGCTCGGTCGCCCGGTACTCGTGGACGTACCCCCGCTCGTCGACGAGGAGCGTCGGCTTCCCGCGCGCTCGCCGCTCCCGTCTACAGCCAGCCGCTGATCCGGTAGCGCTCCTCCCCGCCGCGCCGGTCGACGGCGCGGACCCCGATGACGGCGACCCGATCGAGCAGGTCCCGGAGCTCGGTCGGTCCGTCGGTCGGGCGGGCGCCGTCGCCGCGGTCGGCCCTCCGGATCCGGTACTCCTCGGTCCTGTTCCGGACCTCGCGGGTCACGAACACCGTCCCGTTGCTCCAGGCGCCGTACAGGTCGGCCCGCCGTCGACCGTTGGCGGCGTCCCGCGGTCCCGCGTCCCTGCTCGCCAGCAGGTAGCGCCTCCGGTCGGCCCCGTAGCTGACCTGCCGGTCGACGCCCCCGGAGGACGCTCCCGTTAGCGGAGCGGACCCGACGGCTCGTGGCGACGCGCATCGAGTGGTTCTCGAGCAGCGCAGCGTGTGCGTCGATCAGCGCGTCGGGGTCGACGGTCCCGTCGGAGGCGACCCCCGGCGCGATCACCTCTGCGTCCGCGCCCCCGGGGCGGTCGTCGGGTACCTCCGCGGGGGTGACCGACTCCGGGATCGGTCCGCCGGTCGATCCCCCGGGGACGTTACAGCCGGCGAGCGCGAGCAGGCAGGCCAGGCCAGCGCGAGCACGGCCGTCGACCGGCGGGCGGACGGCCGGGCGCGCTTCCCGTCCCTCCGGTGGTTCGATGGCGCCATCCCGCCTTCAGCCGGCGCCGGACTCGTTGGCCCGGTCGAGCCACGGCGGTCGTTCGACCGCCGTGCGGTCGATGGCGTCGAACGCGACCGTCCGGACGACCCGGACGCGCTCGCCGTCGACGGTCCCGGTGTACGCGAAGCGGTACGAGCGGACGATCCCGTTGGCGGTCACCGTTGCCCGGAGGCGGGGGTCGCGTGGATCGGTCACGTCGGCCGGCGTGACGATCAGGCGCCGCTCGGTCGCCTCCGAGCCGACCACCTCGAAGCCTCCCTCGCTCTCCGTCACCGTCCACGATTCGACGACCCGGAACGGCTCGTAGACCTGTAGGGAGGGGCGGGGTCGGGCGAGCGCCACGAACGCGCTCGTCCGGACGCTGTACCGGTTGGGCGGGACCGTCCCGTACTCCGCCTCGCCGTCCCGGCTGATCGCCCAGTAGAGCCGCGAGCCGTCCGACCAGAACTCCCCGCGGGCCGGGGCCGACGCTCCCCCCGACTTCGCTCCGACCTTGACGCCGAGCGCCCGCGCGGCCCCGCGGCTCTCGACGATCGCGGCGTAGGGGACGCCGCCGGCGGCGACCCGGACGGTCCGCCGGGTCGCGGCGTGGACGGTCCCGTTGGTGAAGGTGACGACCTCGACGCGCCGGAAGGTGTACGAGCGGTCGCCCAGCGCCGCCGCGTGGTTGTACGAGAGGCGCCGCGGATCCTCGGCGAGGAGCGCGCGCGGGGGGTCGCCGGGAGTCGTCCGCCGGTCGTCCGGCAGGTCGGTTGGGACCTCGGCGGGCGTGACGGTCGGCGCGCCGTCCGACCCGTCGCCCTCGCTCGCGCTACAGCCGGCGAGCGCGAGCAGGCAGACCAGCGCCAGCGCGGCCCCGACGCGCCGCTGCATAGTGGTGACTGGCGCGCGCGGGCCAAACGGTTTGCGCTCGCGGGCGCTCCGGTCCGTATAAGTACCGGGACGCAAAAATTGCCGTCATGGAGACGCTGCTACTGGACCGGGACGCCGTCGCCGAGAACGCCAGCATGCCGGAGGTGGTCCGGGCGGTCTCGGACGCGTTCGCCGCTTACGAGTACGGCGACGCGCAGATGCCGGCGAAGTCCTACATCGACCTGCCCCAGTACAACGGGGACTTCCGGTCGATGCCGGCCTACCTCGACGTCCGGAAGAGCGACTACGACCTCGCCGTCGAGGCGGGGACGGCGATCGGATCCGGGGGCGACGAGGACTGGGACGCGGCGGGTCTGAAGTGGATCAACGTTCACCCCGACAACGTCGAGCGGTACGACCTCCCGACCGTGCTGGGGACGATGATCTACTCGGACCCCAGCAGCGCCTTCCCGCTGGCGATCATGGACGGTGCGACGCTCACCCGGATGCGCACCGGCGCCGCCGCCGCCGTCGCCACCGACCACCTCGCGGTCGAGGGCGCGCGGTCGATGGGCATCGTGGGGGCCGGCGTCCAGTCGTACACCCAACTGGAGGCCGTCGCCGAGGTCCGCCCCATCGAGGAGGTCGTCGTCAGCGACATCGACGAGGCGAAGGTGGCGGCCTTCGCCGAGCGCTTCGGGGACCGCTTCGACGTGCGCGCCGGGTCGGTCGCCGAGGCGGCCGCCTGCGACGTCCTCTCGACGGTGACGCCGGTCGAGGACCCGGTCGTCGCCCGCGAGGACGTCGGCGGGCGCACGCACGTCAACGCGATGGGGGCCGACGCCGCCGGCAAGCACGAACTCGCCGACGAGATCCTGCTGGACGCGACGCTCGTGATCGACGACTACGCCCAGACCACCCACTCCGGGGAGATCAACGTCCCCTGGAGCGAGGGGGTCCTCGGCGACGAGGACATCCACGCCGCCCTCGGCGAGATCGTCGTCGGCGAGAAGCCCGGTCGGACCGCCGAAACCGGGGTCACGGTCTTCGACTCGACGGGACTGGCGATCCAGGACGTCGCGACCGCTCACGTCGTCTACGAGCGCGCCGACGCCGAGGGGGCGGGCTACCCCTTCGAACTCGTCGACACGCGGGTGCGCTGACGCCGCGTCTCGGCGCGGACCGCGGGCCGGGGGCGCGGTGCCGGTCTCACTCGGTCCCCGAGGGCCCCGGTCCCGGCCCCGCCCCTCGCCGCCGGTCGACCCGCCCGGAGGACATTCGAGACGGCCCACACGATCACGAGGAAGGGGAGCAGCGGCACCAGCAACACGAGCAGGCCGAGGAAGTACCCCCAGCCGACGACGTCCATCTCGGCGTCGTGTCGGCCGCGGTAGCCGGGCGTGACGGTTCGCGGCGCCGCCCGGGCCAGTCCGGGATCGTCGTCGGGTGCTATGGGCGTGACGTGGTGGCCGAGCGATGTATCGTCCCCGAATCAGGAACCGGCTGCCGGACCGGTCCCCGGGTTCTCCCGTCGCTCCGACCCGACAATGACAACCTAAAGGTTCCCGTGCGTCCTACGCCCGACGACTCCCGTCTGTCTATGCAACAACGACGAGGCTACGACCACGCCGAGGTCGAACGGAAGTGGCAGGACCGCTGGAGCGACGCGGACGTGTACCACGCCCCCGACGACGCCGAGGACCCCACCTACGTCCTCGGGATGTATCCCTACCCCTCCGGACAGCTCCACATGGGGCACGTCCGAAATTACACGATCACGGACGCGTACGCCCGCTACCGGCGGATGCGCGGCGACGACGTCCTCCACCCGATGGGGTGGGACGCGTTCGGCCTCCCCGCGGAGAACGCCGCCAAGGAGCGCGACACGGACCCCCGCGAGTGGACGTTCGACTGCATCGAGACGATGAAAGACCAGATGCGGTCGATGGGCTTCGGCTACGACTGGGACCGGGAGGTGACGACCTGCGTTCCCGAGTACTACCAGTGGAACCAGTGGCTGTTCCGCCGGTTCCACGAGGAGGGACTCGTCGAGCGCCGGGCCGCCGACGTCAACTGGTGTCCGTCCTGTGAGACCGTCCTCGCCGACGAGCAGGTAGAGGCGGAGGCCGAACTCTGCTGGCGCTGCGAGACGCCCGTCGAGCAGCGCGAACTCGAGCAGTGGTTCCTGAAGATCACCGAGTACGCCGACGAACTGATCGACGACATCGACGACCTGGAGGGGTGGCCCGACTCCGTCCGGCAGATGCAGCGCAACTGGATCGGACGCCAGCACGGCACCCGCCTCCCGTTCGACATCGAGGGCGACGACGCCGACTACGGCACCGTCGAGGCGTTCACCACCCGCGCGGACACCGTCTTCGGCGCGACGTTCTTCGCGCTGGCTCCCGACCACCCCATCACGCAGGAACTGCTCGACGACCCCGAGGTCCACGAGTTCGTCCACCACGAGGCCGACCCCGAGGGGGACGAACCCAACGGCGTCGAGACGGACCTCACCGCCACGAACCCCGTCACCGGCGAGGGGCTCCCCGTCTACGTCGCCGACTTCGTCCTCTCGGACGTGGGGACGGGTGCGCTGATGGGCGTGCCCGCCCACGACGAGCGCGACCACGTCTTCGCCTCGAAGATGGGCATCCCCATCGACCCCGTCGTGGCCCCGGCGCCCGACGACGAGGGCGGGTGTGAGAGCGATAGCGGGGAGCCCAACCCCCCCGACGTCTCCGAGTCGGCGTACACCGCCGACGGCGTGCTGGTCAACTCCGGGGAGTACAGCGGGCTGGACAGCGAAACCGCCCGCGATCGGATCACCGCCGAGACCGACGGCGCCGAGGAGGCGACCCAGTACCGCCTCCGGGACTGGGGCATCTCCCGGCAGCGCTACTGGGGGACGCCGATCCCGGTCGTCCACTGCGACGACTGCGGCCCCGTCGTCGTCCCCGAGTCGGACCTGCCGGTCGAACTCCCGGAGTTCGTCAACACGACCGGGAACCCGCTCGACGCCGCCGAGGAGTGGAAGGAGACGACCTGCCCGGAGTGCGGCGGCGACGCGGTCCGCGAAACCGACACAATGGACACGTTCGTCGACTCCTCGTGGTACTTCCTGCGGTACGTCTCGCCGGACCTCGACGACGCGCCCTTCGACCGCGAGCGGGCCAACGACTGGATGCCCGTCGATCGGTACGTCGGCGGCATCGAGCACGCCGTGATGCACCTGCTGTACTCGCGGTTCTTCACGAAGGTGCTGGCCGACCACGAGGGGCTTGAGCACCGCGAGCCGTTCACCGACCTGCTGGCCCAGGGGATGGTACAACTGGAGGGCGAGAAGATGTCGAAGTCGAAGGGCAACGTCGTCTCGCCCCAGGAGATCGTCTCGGAGTACGGCGCCGACACCGCCCGGCTGTTCATGATGCAGGCCGCCCAGCCCGAGCGGGACTTCGACTGGACCGATCAGGGCGTCCAGTCCGCCTACCGGTTCCTCCAGCGGCTCCACGAGACCGTCGAGACGTTCGACCCCGGGGCCGGCGGCGAGCGCGACGCCGTCGCGGAGTACGTCGCCCGCGAGGTCGACGCGACGATCGCGGTCGCCCGCGAGGACTACGACTCGATGACGTTCAACACCGCGCTCCGGGAGGCCCGCGAGCTCGTGGGCCTGCTGCGCAACTACCGGGAGTACGCCGACGCGGTCCACGCAGAGACCTTCCGGCGCGGACTGGACGCCGCCGTCAGGCTGCTCGCGCCCGTCACGCCCCACGTCGCCGAAGAGCTGTGGGACGACCTCGGCGGGGAGGGGTTCGTCGCGGAGGCGCCGTTCCCCGAACCGGCCGGGGATGCGGCCGACTACGACCTAGAGCGACAGCTCGTCGAGAACACGCGCGGCGACGTCCGCCAGATCGTCGACGTCGCGGGGATCGAGGCCCCCGAGCGCGTCGACGTCGCCGTCGCCCCGGAGTGGAAACACCGGGCACTCGAGATCGCGACCGACAGCAACGCCGACAACGTCGTCTCCGAGATCATGCAGGAGCCCTCGATCCGCGAACGGGGCGACGCCGCCGCCGACTACGGCCAGGAACTGCAGGAGGAACGGCAGTCGCTGCCCCGGACGCTCTCGCCCGACCGGGAGTTCGAGACGCTGCGCCGGGCGGCGTGGCTGCTGCGCCGGGAGTTCGACGTCGAAGTGCGGGTCCTCCGGGCCGAGGAGGCCGACGGGGATCTGGCCGGCGACGCCAAGCCCGGCCGCCCGGCGATCCGCATTGAGTGACGCTTTACCCGAGCCTGCGGCTCTCGGTTGCGGAAGCGACGGAAAGCGTCGACGGCGCCCGGCACCGGCAGGTGCGGGATCGGATCACTCGATGTCGATGGACTCGCCCTCCCCGGCGCCGGACTTGCGCAGCGTGACGGTGAGCACGCCGTTCTGGTAGTTCGCCTCCGTCCCGGACTCGTCGACCCGGTCGGGGAGGCGCAGCGACCGGCTCACCGTCTCCCGGGAGCGTTCCTGGCGGACGTACTCTCCGTCCTGGCTCGTGCTCCCCGAGGAGCGCTCGGCGGCGATCGTGAGCGTCGCCCCCGACAGGCGGACGTCGATGTCCTCCTTGTCGTATCCCGGGAGGTCGGCGGTGACGACGAACTCCTCGTCGTGTTCGAGGACGTCGACCGGAACGCCCTGAGTCAGACTGGAGTCGAACGCCTCCAGCCCGCGGTTCATCTCCTCGAACATGCGCTCGATCTCCTCGAAGGGGTTGCCTCGGGACATGGTCGGGAGTACGCCGCCGTCCCGGATAAATGTGGCCGGACGCTCGGCCCGCGGTCCCGAGTCGATCGACCGCGGCAGCGACCAGCGAGGCCGTCGCGGGCCGTCCGGTCAGCTCACGACGTGCCGCGTGTCGTAGGATCCGAGCCGGCGCACCCAGCCGTCCTCGACGATCGCCTCCAGTTCCGCGATGGCGTTCTGAGTGCGCTGCTCGTAGAGGCCGGCGGCGACGTCGATGTGGAAGACGTAGTCGCCGAGGCGCTCGCCGCTGGGACGGGACTCCAGGCGCGTGAGGTTGATGTCGCGCTCGGCGAACGGTTCGAGCAGCTCCAGCAGGAGACCGGGGTAGTCGGTGCTCGGGTAGACGATCAGCGAGGACTTCCCGCCGGCGTCGGAGCGCTCGCTCTCGGGGGCGACGACGACGAACCGGGTGGCGTTGGAGGTGCGGTCCTGGATGTCCTCGGCGACGATCCGGAGGACGTCGTCGGCGTTGTCGGGGTGGCCGATGCCGGCCACGGTCGGGTCCTCGCGGGCCATCTCGACGCCCTGGGCCGTCGAGACGACCGCCTCCTGCTCGACGCCGGGGTAGTTCGCCTCGAGGTAGGTCCGACACTGCGCCAGCGCCTGGGCGTGGCTGGCGACCCGCGAGAACTCCTCGCCCTGCGCGAGCAGCGCGTGGCGGATCGGCGTGACGATCTCGAGGACGACCGCGACGTCGTGGTCGGCCAGCGCGTCGAGGCTCTCGGTCACTGACCCCTCGATGCTGTTCTCGATCGGGACGACGCCCCGCTCGACGTCGCCGTCGGCGACCGACGCCACGATGTCGGTGACGGACTCGGTGAATCCGACGTCGTCGGCGATCGACCGCGCGGCGCGGTGGGAGTAGGTCCCGGCCGGCCCCAGCGTGATGGCCTGCATACCCTTCGGTTGGCCGCTTCCCGGGAAAAGCACACCGACGGCCACAAACGCAACTACTTTCGGAGCGGAGCCGAGAGGGGTGACGTCTCGAATGCCGACGATCCGTCGCATCACCCGGTTCGACGCGCCGACTGATCGGGTGTTCGATCTCGCGCGCAGCGTCGACCTGCTCCAGGAGATGCTGGGGCGCCAGGCGACGCCGATCGCCGGCGACACCGGCGGACTGTCGACGCTCGGCGCGTCGACGGTCTGGCGGACGACCGTGCTCGGCCGACGGGTCGAGTTCACCACTCGCGTGACCGCCTACAGCCGGCCCCACCACTTCCGGCTGACGGTGACCGGCGGTCCCCTCGAGGGGCTGATCCACGACCACTTCTTCACGTTCGACGCCGACGAGCCGACCGACGAGGACGGAGCGACGCTGCGCGACGTGCTGACCTTCGAGGCGCCGTACGGGCCGCTGGGACGAGTCGTCGACGGGGTCCTCAAGGACCGCGTCGAGGGGCTGCTCGACGATCGCGCGGTCCGCCTCCGCGAGGTCGCCGAGGGCGAGGAGTGGCGGCGGTACCTCGAGTGAGCGTCGAGGATCGGCCGCGCGCCGCGACCGCCGCGCCTACCGGTTCAGCGTGTGGACGGCCTCGCCGAGCGCGTTCGCGGCGGCCTCCATGACCGCCTCCGACAGCGTCGGGTGGACGTGGATCGTCGCCGCGACGTCCTCGAGAGTGGCGCCCATCTCGATGGCCAGCCCCAGTTCGGCGACGAGTTCCGAGGCCTCGGGGGCGACGACCTGTGCGCCCAGCAGGAACCCGCTGGGCTCGTCGGCGACGACGCGGACGAACCCGTCCCGCTCGTTCACGGTGAGCGCGCGGCCGCTGGCCTGGAGGGGGAACTGGCCGACGGACGGTTCGTAGCCGGCCTCCTCGGCCTCCCGCTCGGTCATGCCGACGGTGCCGATCTCGGGGTCGGTGAACACCGCGGCGGGCACGGCCTGGTAATCGAGGGCGGCGGGCTCCCCGGCGGCGTGCTCGGCGGCGACCTCGCCTTCCTTCATGGCCTTGTGCGCGAGCATCGGCTCGCCGGCGACGTCGCCGACGGCGTAGACGTGTTCGACGTTCGTCCGGGCGCGGTCGTCGGTCGGGACGAAGCCGTTCTCGTCGGTCTCGATCCCCGCGGCCTCGAGGTTCAGCGTGTCGGTGACCGGCTCGCGGCCCACCGCGACCAGCGCCTTCTCGGCGCCGAACTCGCTCACTTCGCCGTCCTCGTCTTCGGTACGGACGGTGATGCCGTCGCCGCTTCGCTCCCACCCGCTCGCGGCCTCGCCGAAGTGGAAGTCGACGCCGATCCCCTCGGCGCGCTCGCGGACGATGCGGGCGACGTCGTCCTCGTAGCCCGGCAGCGCCGAGTCCAGCATCTCGACGACGGTGACGTCGGTCCCGAGCTTCGCGAACACCGTCGAGAGCTCCATCCCGATGTAGCCCGCGCCGACGACGACGAGTCGCTCGGGGACCGACTCCAGGGCCAGCGCGTCCCGCGAGGAGAGGACGTACTCGCCGTCGAACTCGAAGTTCGGCACCGTTATCGGCCGGGACCCGGTCGAGACGATCGCGTGTTCGAACTCGACGGACTCGCTGCCCTGCCCCTCGCCGCCGTGGGCGACCCTGACCTTGTTCTCGCCGGCGAACTCCGCGCGCCCCTCGACGAGGTTGACGCCGTTGGCCTTGCAGAGCTTCTCGACGCCCCCGGTGAGCTGGTCGACCACCTCGTCCTTCCAGGAGGTCATCCCCTTCATGTCGACGGCCGGGTCGGCGTGGATCCCCATCGCCTCGGCCTCGCGGACGTCCTCGACGAGGCTCGACGCCGTCACCAGCGCCTTCGAGGGGATACAGCCGTGGTTGAGGCAGGTCCCCCCGTAGGCGTCTTTCTCGACGAGGGTCACGTCCAGATCGAGCTGTGCGCCGCGGATGGCGGCGACGTACCCGCCCGGTCCAGCGCCGACGACGAGCAGATCCGTCCCGGTTGCGATGTCCCCGACGACCATACTCGCGATATTTGCTGCCGGGGGTTTGGCTGTACTGGTTCGGAGTATTCACGTTCTTGCCGGATCGATCCCGGATCGCCATCGGTGTATTCATGTCCGTGCTTCTCCCCGTGGCAGTATGAACCGCGTCGAGAAGACGACACTCCAGCTCCGCGCGGTCGCCGTCCTGCGGATGCTGAAGGAGACCCGGACGTACGACGAACTCGCCGCGTCCACCGGCCTCCCCGCCGGAGACCTGAACCGTTACGTCAACGGCCACGTCCTCCCCGGCGAGGACCGGGCCCGAGAGGTGGTGGCGTCCGTCGGCTACGAGACGCTGCGCGAGGAACTCGACGAGCGCATCCGCCTCGACGAGGAGCGGTACGTCGACAACTCCGCCGCCGTCTTCGACCAGCCCTTCCTGGACCTCGTGGCCCCGGTCGCGGCCGAGCGGTTCGGCTTCGAGCGGCCCGACGTCGTGTTGACGGCCGCGACCGACGGCATCACGCTGGGGGCGACGATGGCGAGTCACTTCGACGCCCGGATGGCCTACGCGAAGAAGTCCAAGGAGACCGCCGTCGAGGAGTTCATCGAGGCGCGCAACCGCCTCGCCAGCGGGATCGAACTCACCTACTACCTGCCGGCCGCCGCGCTCGCCAGCGGCGAGCGCGTCCTCGTCGTCGACGACCTCATCCGCTCGGGGGAGACCCAGGAGCTCCTGCTCGACATCGTCGACCGAGCCGACGCGTCGGTCGCGGGCGTGTTCGCCCTGATCGCCGCCGGGCCCGAGGGCGTCGAGAGCGCGCGCGAGCGCGTCGACGACCGGGCGCCGGTCGGCGCGCTCACGCGCATCGACTGACCGCGATGTATCCACGAACGTGGATACGACGCCGAGAATGGGATGAGAATTCTTAATTACGGCACTCCGTCTACGCTCGGACGTGCATCATGGGGGCTACTGACAGCGACGAGGAGTCGGGCGGACCGGAGTCGGGGTCGCTCGCGGCCTTCTTCGAGTTCGACCGCCACGGCACGGACCTGCGGACGGAGTTGCTCGCCGGACTGACGACGTTTCTGACGATGAGCTACATCGTCGTGGTCAACCCGGCGATCCTGGTCGGCATCGAGGGGGAGAAACCGGGGATCGTCCTCGACGGCGTGAGCTACGAGGCCACCCTCCAGTTGGTCGCGGTCGTGACGCTGCTGGCGGCCGCGACCGCGACGCTCGTGATGGCCGTGTACGCGAAACGGCCGTTCGGCCAGGCGCCGGGGCTGGGGCTGAACGCCTTCTTCGCGTTCACCGTCGTCGGCGCGCTGGGCGTGCCCTGGCAGACGGCGCTGGCCGCCGTCGTCGTCGAGGGCGTGCTGTTCGTGGCGCTGACGGCCGTCGGCGCCCGCGAGTACGTCATCCGGCTGTTCCCGATGCCGGTGAAGTTCTCGGTCGGCGTCGGGATCGGGCTCTTCCTGGCGATCATCGGGCTGGAGGCCATGCACATTACCGCCGGCTCGCCGGCGACGTTCCTCCAGTTCAACCCCGTCTTCGCCCGGGACCCGATCGCTATCATCTCCGTGATCGGCCTGTTCGTCACCTTCGGGCTGTACGCCCGCGGGGTCCGCGGGTCGATCGTCCTCGGGATCCTCTTCACGACGGCGGTGAGCTACGCGGCGGCGGCGGCGGGCTACAGCGCGCCCCCCGCTGAACTGCCCGGCGGCGGCACGCTCTTCACCCCCGCCGCGCTCACCGGCGAGACGACCGTGGCCTACTCCGCGGCGGCCTACGACATCTCCCCGCTGGTCGGCGCGTTCTTCGAGGGACTGGCCGACGTCGACGGCCTCGCGTTCGCGCTGATCGTCTTCACGTTCTTCTTCGTCGACTTCTTCGACACCGCCGGCACGCTCACCGGCGTCTCGCAGGTCGCGGGCTTCCTCGACGAGCAGGGGAACCTCCCCGACATCGACCGGCCGCTGATGGCCGACGCCGTCGGGACGACCGTCGGGGGAATACTCGGTACCTCTACCGTGACGACGTACATCGAGTCCGCGACCGGCGTCGAGGAGGGCGGCCGGACGGGCCTGACGGCGCTGGTCGTCGCCGGTCTCTTCGTGGCGTCGCTCGCGCTCGTCCCGCTGGCGGCGGCGGTACCGATCCACGCGTCTCATATCGCGCTGGTGGTGGTCGCCGTCCTGATGCTGCGCAACGTCACCGACATCCGGTGGGACGACTTCACTCACGCCGTCCCCGCGGGGCTAACGGTGCTGATCATGCCGTTCACGTTCTCGATCGCCTACGGTATCGCCGCGGGGATCATCTCCTACCCGCTGGTGAAACTCGCCGCCGGGGAGCGCGAGCACGTCTCGACCGGCCAGTGGGCGCTCGCGGGGGCGTTCGTCCTCTACTTCTTCGTCCGGACCAGCGGGATCCTCCAGGGCGTCGCCTGAGGCCGGGCGACCGAACGTGGAATTTTATGTCACTCGCGGTCGCCCACGGCGTATGGACTACACGCTGGCGATCGAGAACACGCCCGAGACCGTTCCAGGGGGGACCGGGATCATGCTCCTGCACCCGAGCACGGGCGAGACCGACCGCCTGGACACCGACTTCTTCAAGACCGACACCGACCACCTGTTCATCCTCTCGACGCGAACGACCGCCCGCGAGGTCCAGCAGAAACTGGAGTACTACGAGGTCGACGAGTCCAAGGCGACCATCCTCGACACTCTCTCGATCGAGCGGGGCTACTCCCGGCGCTCGGGGGACAACGTCCGGTACGTCTCCTCGGCGGACGACCTCGACGGCATGATCGAGGCGATCGAGGAGTTCCTCCGGGGCAACGACGGGAAACTGCGCGTCTCGATCGATTCCGTGACCGAGATGGCCTACTACGCCGACGAGGAGCGCGCCCGCAACGCCGTCGAGCGCATCCTCGACCTGCTGGCAGAGTACGACGCAATCGGTCTCTTCCACTTCGCCGAGGAGGTCCACGAGGGCGGGATCATCGCGGACTACCGCGACCTCTTCGACGGGGTCGTCGAACTCGAGGCCGACGGCACCGTCACGAGCGAGTTCTAACGCGCGTCGAGTCAGTCGTCCGCGCCCGGATGGTCGCACTGCGGCGGGTCCGGGAGGCCCTGCCGTCGGTGGCCGCGCCGACGACGCTGAAGACCGCGCCCACCGAGACCGCCTCGACCGTGACGGCGACCTGCCGACCGATCGACATCCCCTCGAGGAAGGTCCCCGGCGCGTCGAACGCCACCGCGAGCAGGAACACCGACCCGAAGGCGACCAACGCCAGGGAGAGAACCCGGAGCGGGATCCCCCCGATCTCCGTCTCGCGGTCGGGATCCCGGTCGTCGGCCCTGTACAGCGCGCCGTACCCGATCCCGAAGACGATGACAGTCGTGAGCAGCGCCTGCAGGGGGTGCATGCTCCCGGCGAGCACCCACACCTCCTCGGTGACCACGAACGGACCCGCCAGCAGGAACCCTCCGACGGTCTGCTGGGCGATGTCCGACGTCTCGAACCGGCGGGACGGACCGTACCGCACGGTGTCGGAGTCCGTAGAAAACGCTCTCGCTCCGCCGGTCGGCGCGCCCGTGTCGTGTCGGTTCCGCCGAGTCGGATCGGGTGGGCGAGGCCGGACCGCGCCGCCGAGCGCCCGCCGCTCCGTCGCTGCCGCTTCGTCGGGCCGGCAGCGATCGACGACGGTTTGCCCGCCCCGGACCAGGCGAATGGTATGAGCGTCCGCCAGGAGTTCGACGCGTGGGCCGAGGACGGCCGCGACCGCGGGATGGAGGAGCGCCACTGGCACACGGCGAAACACGCGCTGGCCCGGATGCCCGTCGAGGCCGGCGACCGCGTGCTCGACCTGGGATCGGGCAGCGGCTACGCCGGCCGCGCGATCGGGGAGGCCGCCGGCGCCGGCGCGGTCTACGGCCTCGACGGGTCCCCCGCGATGGCGCGCAACGCCCGGAAGTACACCGACGACCCGAGCGTCGGCTACCTCGTCGGGGACTTCGGCGCCGCCGAGTCGACCGTCGAGTCGGACGCCGGGACCGCCGACGCCACCGGCGTGAACCTGCCGTTCGACGACGACAGCATCGACCACGCGTGGTCGATGGAGGCGTTCTACTACGCCGCCGACCCCGAGCACACGCTCCGGGAACTCGCGCGCGTGCTCCGGTCGGGCGGGACGTTCTACTGCGCGGTCAATTACTACGAGGAGAACGTCCACTCCCACGACTGGCAGGAGAACATCGACGTCGAGATGACTCGCTGGTCGCGCCGGGAGTACCGGGAGGCGTTCCGCGCGGCCGGGTTCCACGTCGCCGAGCAGGACGCCGTCCCCGACGAGGAGACCGAGATCCCCCCCGAGGAGGCGTTCCCGACCGAGGAGTGGGACTCGCGGGAGGCGATGATCGAGCGCTACCGCGTCTACGGTACGCTGCTCACGGTCGGCGTCGTCCCCTGAGCGGCGGCGGTCGCCTCACTCCTCGCGCCCGGGCGCGTCCCCGCCGGCCGGGAGGACGTGGACGTCCCTGGGATCGAACCCCACGGTCAGGTCCCCGCCGGCGGGCACCGCGTCGGTCCGGGCGACGACCTCTTGGCCGCGCCACTCGAGGGTGACCCGGACGGTCGCGCCGAGGAACTCCGCGGCTGCGACCCGCCCGGTCAGTTCGTTCGCCCCGCCGCCGACCGACAGCAACTCCGGGCGCACGCAGGCCGTCACCCGGTCGCCGCGGGCGGCGCCGTCGGGCAGCGCCCCGGTGACGGTCGCCTCGACACCCTTGAGGGCGATCCGGTCGTCGCCGACGACCCGCCCGTCGAAGACGTTGTTCTCGCCGACGAACTCCGCGACGAACCGGGTGGCGGGTTCCCGGTAGACCGCCTGGGGGGTCCCGACCTGCTCGACGCGGCCGCCGTGCAGAACCGCCAGCCGATCCGAGACCGCCAGCGCCTCCTCCTGGTCGTGGGTGACGTAGACGGTCGTCACGCCGAGGTCGCGCTGGATGGCCCGCACCTCGCGCCGGAGGCGCTCGCGGAGGCGGGCGTCGAGCGCGCTCATCGGTTCGTCGAGCAGGAGCAGGTCCGGTCCCGGCGCGAGCGCCCGGGCGAGCGCGACGCGCTGTCGCTGGCCGCCGGAGAGCGCCGTCGGGTCCCGGTCGCCCAGCCCCGCCAGGTCCCGTCGGGGGGGTCCCGGAAGCGGAGCCCGTAGCCGACGTTCTCCCGGACGGTCATGTGCGGGAAGAGGGCGTAGCTCTGGAAGACGACGCCCACGTCCCGCCGCTCCGGTGGAACGCCGGCGGTGTCGCGGCCGCCGATGCGGACGGTCCCGACGGTGGGCGCCTCGAAGCCGGCGATCAGGCGCAGCGTCGTCGTCTTCCCACAGCCCGAGGGACCGACGAGCGTGAAGAACTCCCCGTCGCGGACCGTCAGGTCGACGTCGGCCAGCGCCGCCGTCGCGCCGTAGCGCTTCCCGATCCCCTCGAGGGCGACCTCAGCCACCGAAGACACCCCCGAGGCGGTCGATGGCGACGAAGCTCGCCGCGGTGACCGCCAGCAGGACAGTGCCCATGGCCGTCGGCGGCCCCAGCGAGCGCTCGCTCAGGTACCGCTGGACGGCGACGGGCATCGTGTAGCTGTCCGACCCCTCCGCGAGGATCACCGTCGCGTCGAACTCGCCGATCGAGATGGCGAAGGCGAACGCGGCGCCCGCGAGGACGCCGCCCGCGACCAGGGGCAGCTCGACGTCGAGGAGCGCCCGCAACCGGCCGGCGCCGCAGGCCCGCGCCGACTCGACGAGCGCGGGGTCGAGCCGTCCCAGCAGGGGGGCGACGTTGCGGGTGACGAAGGGGTAGGCGCCGACGGCGTGGGCGGCGACGATGGCGACCGGGCCGGAGACGACGAACCGGTGGCCCAGCAGCGTCGTCCCGAACACGAGCGCCTGCAGGGTCCCCAGCCCCACGACGATGCCGCTGACGGCGAAGGGGAGGAACGCGGCGGTGTCGGCCAGCCGCGCCAGCCGTCCCCCGCGGTCGGTCAGGACGGCGATGGTCACCCCCAGCGGCACGGCGACGGCGAGCGTGCCCGCGCCGAACAGAAGCGAGTTGCGAACCGCCGCCAGCGGCCGGGTCTGGACGCCGACGGTCGCGGTCTGTCGCTCGAGGAGGAAGGCGTAGTAGCGCAGCGTGACCCCGTTCGCGCCGGTGAGGCTCTCGGCGACCATGCTCGCCAGCGGCAGGCCGAACACGACGGCGACGACGGCGCCGTAAGCGGCGAGTGCCGCCTTCGCGGGACGGCTCGCCCGCCGGGGTGACCGCCGGCGGGGCGGGTGGTCGGTCGACGCGGCGGCCTGACGGGCCTCGAAGCGGAGGTAGGCGTAGGTGAACGCCAGCGAGACGGCTGCCTCGACGGTCGCCAGCGCCGCCGCCTCCGCGAGGTCGAATCCCCGGACGAGGCTGAAGATCCACACCTCGACGGTCGCCAGCCGGAGCCCGCCCAGCGCGAGAACGACCGCGAACGACTGAAACGAGAAGACGAAGGCGAGCAGGGCAGCGGTGAACACGCCGGCGCTCACCTGCGGGGCGACGACGTCCCGGGCGGCCCGCCAGGGGCCGGCGCCGCAGGCCCGCGCGGTCTCGACGGCGCGGACGTCGACGCGCTCGGCGGCGGCGCCGACGATCCGGACCACCAGTGGCGCGTTGTAGAAGGCGTGCGCGAGGACGATGATCTCGAGCGTGAAGACCAGCGACAGCGTCGGCAGGCCGAGCGCCCGCAGGGCGTCGTTGACCGCGCCCCGGGCGCCGAAGGTCGCGACGAACCCGACCGCGACCAGGATCGACGGCAACACGAAGGGAACCGCAGTCAGCGAGCGCAGCGTCGCCCGGCCGGGGAACTCGTAGCGCGCCAGCACGTACGCCCCCGGGAGGCCGAGCGCGAGGCTCGCCAGCGTCGAGAGCAGCGCCTGCCAGGCGGTGAAGGCGAGCAGGTCCCGGTAGAAGGGGTCCCCGAGGATCGCCGTCAGCGGCGCGAGGCTCGGCCGCCCGTCGGCGGTGACCGCCTCGGCGAGCACCGTCGCGACGGGGTAGTAGAGCATGACCGTCAGGAAGGCGGCGACGGTCACTCCGGCGAGCCAGCGGCCGACCCGCTCGCGGTTCACGCGCCGGTCACGGGACTACCCCCCGGCGATCTCCCGGGCCCACCGGTCGACCCACCCGTCGACGTTGCCCCTCAGTTCCTCGTAGGTGAACGTCACCGGCTCCTCGGGTTCGAAGGTGTGCTCGGCGAACGATTCGGGGAGGTTCGCGTTCGTCGTCGCCGGGTACTGGACGTTGCGCCGGGCGATCTCGCCCTGGGCGTCCGGGGTGAGCAGGAACTCGACGAACGACCGCGCGAGGTCGGGCGCGTCGCTGGCCGCGAAGCGTCCCATCCCCTCGGGGTTGGCGTAGGCCTCTCCGTTCAGGAAGGCGATCTGGTGGCGAGAGAGGTCGGCGTCGGGGTCGTCAGCGTAGTAGATCTGGTCGGTCGAGTAGGAGACGACCATCGGGGCTTCCCCGTTCGAGTAGGCGTTGTAGGCGTCCTCTCCGTTCGCCTTGACCGTGTGCAGCAGGAACGCCCGGCCGGTCGCGCTCGACTGGGCGTTCTGGACGATGAGGTCGCCCGCGTACTCGTCGGCCAGCAGGTCCTCGAACGTTTCCGGCGGTTCGACCTCGTTCTCGTCGTAGACGAGGCTGATGTAGCCGGTGTCGTAGGGGATCGCCCGCCCCTCGGGGTCGAACCGGACGCCCTCCTTGATCGCGTCCGCGCCGTCGAGGTCGCCCGCCAGCGGATCGAACAGCGGGTCGTCGAGTTCCTCGTCGATCCGGATGAGGTCGTCGACGTTCAGTCCCACGTAGACGTCGGCGTCGATCGGCGCGCCCT
>PXRR01000010.1 GCA_003021975.1 Halobacteriales archaeon QS_5_70_17
CCGCCGGCCCGCTCGACGCTCCGGGCGACCGCGGGCAGGTCGACCCCGTCGAGTTCGGCCCGGACTTTGACGCTCGTCGCGGCGCCCGCGTCGCTCGCGGCGCGAACCTGCGCGGTCAGGTGGTCGGGATCGCGCAGCAGCGACTCGCCCGCGCCGGCGGCGCACATCTCCGCCTGACGGCAGTGGGCGTTGACCTCGAGGACCGCGCCGCGGTCGGCGCAGCGCTCGGCGACCGCCCGGATCGGCTCCGGCGAGGCCGCCCGGACGTTGAACGCGCCGCGGACCGGGAGCGCCTCAACGGCGGCGAGCTGTCGGTCGACGAACGCGACCGGATCGGGCGGGAGGAACTCCTCCCGGTCGCGGTCGACCATCCGGCGGGCGGCCTCGCGGGTCGAATCGTCGAGCGCGATCCCGCCCATGAACGCACAGCCGGCGTACTCGCGTCCGCGCCGGGCCCACGCGGCGTCGGACTCGCCGCTGAGACTGGCCAGCGCGAGGCGGGGCCGGAACATCAGGCGACCACCTCGATGGCCTTCCGGACCGCGCGTGCGACCCGCGCGGCGTCGGCCTCGCCGTCCAGCGTCGTGTCGGTGCGCACCGTCGGCCGATCCAGCGCCGTCGGGTCCTCCTCGTCGAGGACGAACGCGTCGGCGAAGCCGTAGACGTCCGCGACGCCCGCCGTCGAGGGGGACCCGCCGACGGCGGCCATCAGCTTCCCGGCCGGCCCGGAGAAGACGCGGTCGCCGACGAACGGCGAGACGGCGACGACGGGCGTCGATTCCAGCGCCCGCTCGAAGCCGTCCATCGCGACCATCGGTCCGATGCTCGTCACGGGGTTCGAGGGGCCGATCACGACCGGCCGGTCGAGGGCGTCGAGCACCGCGTCGGTCGGCGCGGCGGCCTCGGCCCCCCGGAACTCGACGCCCTCGACCGAGGGGTCGCCGTTCCGGGCGACCCAGAACTCCTGGAAGTGCATCGGTCCGTCGGGCGTGTGGACGATGCTGGCGACGGGGTCGTCGCTCATCGGGCGGAGCTCGCGTTCGAGTCCGAATGCGTCCGCGAGCGTCCGGGTGGCCTCGGTCAGCGTGTGGCCCTCGTCGAGGAGGCTCGTCCGGGTGACGTGGACCGCGCGGTCGCGGTCGCCGACGAACATGAACTCCCCGACGCCGGAGAAGCGCCGCCAGCGGGCGATCTCACGACCGGCGGTCTGGGCTTCCTCGGGGAGGTACCGCGGTCCCGACTCCAGCCCCGCGCGCTCGGCGATCTCCCGCAGGCGGTCGTGGGTCGTCGCCGTGTCGCCCTCGATGCCCCACCACCGCTCGCGGTCGAGGACGCCGCCGTCGAGAAAGAGGACGGTGTCGAGGTCCGGCGAGACGAGCAGGCCGCCGATCTCGACGTCGTCGCCGGTGTTCCCCACCACGGTGGTCTCCCCGGGCGGGAAGATGTCCTCGGCGCCCGCCAGGAGTTTCGGCGTGCCCGTACCGCCGGCGAGGAAGGTCGTCATGGTCGGGGTTTCGTCGTCGCGGGCTTGTATCTGACTGTCGGAGGCGCGGAATCGGGAGACAGCGCAACCAGACCGGCTCACGGAACTACCTATCCCCCGGGAGTCTCCCCGGACATGCCGATGGGAACCTACCGGCTGGAGATCGGCGAGACGGGCAGCGGCGAGGAACTGACGGTCGATCTCTACAACGAGGGAGGGACGATCGAGGAAGCGGTGCACGTCCCCTACGAGGACCACGGGCTGGGGGCCGCCCGCGACGAGGGCCGCCCCTCGCAGCGCGACCGCGAGTTCCGCGAGGACGTCATGACGACCGACCTCCAGATCGAGCGCCGTCAGGGGGCGTTCGTGGTCCGCGCGCTCGGCGACGGCGAGGAGATCCACTCCGAGCGCATCGACGAGGACGATGGCAGCTAGTCGCCGAGGAGGGCGGCGAGTAGCGGAGTTCTCGACTGCCGTTCGGCCGAGCCCCGGTCGACGGCGCCCGGTCACCCCACCAGCGCCGAGAAGAGCCGCGACTCCGCCTTCCGGAGGTGCTCGTCGACGGTACTGGAGGCGACGTCCAGTTCGCCGGCGATCCGGTCGTGGGTCGCGTCCCGGGGGACGTCGTAGTAGCCCAGTTCGACGGCCGTCTCGAGGACCTCCCGCTGGCGGTCGGTGAGCGCGGTGAGCAACTGCTCGTGGCCCGGGGCGTAGTCGCCGGCCTCCTCGATCTCCGTCTCGATCTCGTCGGGGAACTCCTCGTAGGCCGCCCCGAGCATCGACTGGGTGCCCGCGACGGTCACGAGCAGTCGCCCGTCGTCGGCGTATTCGATGGGGGTGTCGACGACCAGGGCGTACTTCTGGGTGACGGAGGTGAGCGCGTCCGCGGGCGTGCCCGGCCGCACGTAGATGTAGACGTCCGTCGCCGGGCCCTGCGCGTCGACGACGTCGTAGTCGATGACCGACCGGTGATCGTCGAGGCGGTCCCGGAGGGCGTCGACGTCGCCCCGGAGCCGGTAGAACAGCACCCCGTCGCCGTCGTAGAGCGCGTCCACGTAGAGGAGCTTCTCCCGGCACACGCCCTCCTGGTCCGCGATCAGCGATCCCACGGGGTGGATACTCCCGTCGGACGTCCGCATGGAGATCGTGACGTACCTCATACCGTCCGTTACTCCCTTTCGCCTGCATCACCGTGGTGGCTAATCATTCGGGTGGAGCGACGCTGAGAGAGACCCCTCGACCGGTTGCAGCGATGCGGCGGCGGACCGTCTCCGGGGTAGTCCCGGCCCGAAGGGGTCGCCGCCCCCGGACGACGGTTTTTATTCGAAGGCGACGAATCCGTCGTATGAACAGCATCAAGGACAGCGTCCACGACCACATCGAGGTCGAGGGCGTCGCGGAGGAGCTTCTCGACACGCCGATGGTCCAGCGACTGCGGCGGATCCGGCAGCTCGGTACCGCCCCCTTCGTCTACCCCTCCGCGAACCACACCCGCTTCGAGCACTCGCTGGGGGTGTACCACCTCGCTAACCAGGCGCTCTCGCATCTCGGCATCGACGGGCGCACGGCCGAGCGGGTCCGCGCGGCGGCGCTGTTACACGACACCGGCCATGGTCCCTACAGCCACAACCTCGAGTCGCTGATCTACCGTCACACCGGCCGCTACCACGACGAGATCCACGACCTGCTGGACACCGGCGAGGTCGCGGTCGTCCTCGAGCGCCACGGGCTCGACCCCGAGCGGGTGGCCGACCTCGTCCGCGGCGACGGCCGGTACGGCCAGCTCGTCTCCGGCGAACTCGACGTCGACCGGATGGACTACCTGGTGCGCGACGCCCACCACACCGGCGTTCCCTACGGCACCATCGACCACGGGCGGCTGGTGCGCGAACTGCGCTTCCTGGAGGGGGAGCTCGTGCTGGCGGAGGGGAACGTCCAGACCGCCGAGTCGCTGTTGCTCGCGCGGGCGCTGATGAACCCGACCGTGTACAACCACCACGTCGCGCGCATCTCGAAGGCGATGCTCAGGCGGGGGACTGAGCGACTGCTCCGAGCGGGGGCGACCGACGCCGGGGAACTGCGCCGGATGGACGACCGCGACCTGACCGTCGCCTTGCGGTCGTGCTCCGAGACCGCCGAGTACGCCCGGCGCCTCGACACCCGGAACCTCTACAAGCGGGCGGTGTGGGCGGAACTCGACGCCGTCGGCGACGACCTGCTGGCCGCCGACCACGCGACGATCCGGAACCTCGAGGCCGACGTCGCGGAGGCCGCCGGCGTCGAACCGGAACACGTCGTGCTGGACATCCCCGGGCGCCCGTCGATCCCGGAGTCGACCAGCCGCGTGGTCGTCAACGGAGACGTCCGCCGACTGAGAGACCAGTCAACCCTCGTCCAGGCCGTGTTGCGCGTCCAGCGCGACCAGTGGCGGCTGGGGGCCTACGCCCCCGCCGACGCCACCGAGCAGGTCGGGCACGCCGCCGAGCGGATCCTCGGGCTGGACCTCGACGCGCTGGTCAGCGACATCCGGGTCGAGCGCACCGCGACCCTCGACGAGTTCAGCGAGGATTAAGCCCCCGGACGTCCGATCCCGGAGCATGACCGAGCGCGTCGAGATCGAGGGGACGATCCTCGCGGGCCCCTCGTTCGGACCGGTGGAGGGGCAGATCGTGATCGAGGGTGCAGACGGCGACGGAGACGGAGACGGAGACGGAGACGGGGACGGGACCCGCGCTCCCGGTTCCGCGCCCGGCGAAATCGTCGCCGTCGAGGAGACGAGCGTCGACGCGACCGACATCGTCTGCCCGGCGTTCGTCAACGCCCACACTCACATCGGCGACTCGATCGCCAAGGAGGCGGGCCGCGGACTGACCCTGGAAGAACTGGTCGCGCCGCCCGACGGACTGAAACACCGCCTGCTGCGCGCGGCCGACGCCGACGAGATGGTCGCGGCGATGCGCCGCTCCCTGCAGTATATGGCCCGCGGAGGGACCGCCGCCTGCCTGGAGTTCCGCGAGGGGGGGATCGAGGGCGTCGACCGGATCGAGCGGGCCGCGGCGGGGCTCGCTGTCGACCCCGTCGCCCTCGGGCGCGGACCCACCGAGGTGATCGACGTCGCCGACGGCTACGGCGCCAGCGGCGCGAACGACGACGACTTCGCCGAGGAGCGCGCGGCCGCCCGCGAGGCCGGAAAGCTCTTCGGCATCCACGCCGGCGAGGTCGACGACAGCGATATCGATCCCGCGCTCGCCCTCGACCCGGACTTCCTCGTCCACCTCGTTCACGCGCGGGAGCGCCACCTCGAGCGGATCGCCGACAGCGAGATCCCGGCGGTCGTCTGCCCCCGGTCGAACCTCGTCACGGACGTGGGCCTGCCGCCGGTCGGGGACCTGGCCGAACGGACGACCGTCGCCCTGGGGACGGACAACGTCATGCTCAACTCTCCGTCGATGTTCCGCGAGATGGAGTTCGCGGCGAAGCTCTACGACGTCGGGGCCCCCGAGGTACTGGCGATGGCGACCCGGGCGGGCGCCGAGATCGCGGGGCTGAACTGCGGTATGATCGAGGCGGGTCGGGACGCGCGACTGGTAGTCCTCGACGGGGAC
The DNA here is from genome assembly GCA_003021975.1 of Halobacteriales archaeon QS_5_70_17. Taxonomy (GTDB): domain Archaea; phylum Halobacteriota; class Halobacteria; order Halobacteriales; family Haloarculaceae; genus Halomarina. Next base: position 5,089 of record PXRR01000010.1, read on the forward strand.
TCCGACAACCTCACCGGCGTCCGCGATCCGGTCCGGGCCGTCGTCCGGCGCGCGGGGGTCGACGACGTGAAACGAGTCGTCGGTTGACCAGTATTTCGCAGGAACATTCACTGTAACTTATTAATTCGGTCTGTAAACTGCGGCTTTGTCGGAATCAGACCGGTCGGAGGTGTTCACAGTCGCCGGAGCTGACACTGACGGTTCCCTCGTCGGTCGCGACGACGAGCGCGCCGGGGTGTTCGACGGCGACGGCCTCGCCGACCACGTCCCCGTCGGGCGTCTCGACGCGCACGCGCTGGCCGAGCGTCAGTGCGAGGTCGCGCCAGGCGGGCAACACGGCGTCGGGATCCCGTCGGAGGTCGTCCAGCGACTCCAGGAGCCGCTGAACGATGGCCCGGCGGTCGACGGTCCCGCGCTCGGCGCGAACGCTCGTCGCGCCCGCCGGGAGGTCCGCCGCGTCGACGTCCGCGTTGAGGCCGACGCCGACGACGGTCCACTCGATGCGGTCGGCCTCCCCCTGGAGTTCGGTGAGGATCCCGGCGAGTTTCCGGTAGTCGCTCTCATCGCCGGGAACGACGACGTCGTTGGGCCACTTGATGCGGGCGTCGACGCCTGCCTCGCGGGCCGTCCGGGCGGTCGCCACCGCGGCGGCGAGTGTGAACAGCGGCGCGTCGGCCAGCGGGCGGTCCGGTCGCAGGACGGCGCTCAGGTAGATCCCGCCCGGCGGCGAGGTCCACGAGCGGTCGAGCCGTCCCCGCCCCCCGGTCTGCCCGTCCGCGACGACGGCGACGTCCGCCGCTCCGTCCTCGGCGAGGTCCCGGGCGCGGCGGTTCGTCGAGTCGACCGTCCCGTGGTAGTCGATCTCGAAGGGGGCGTCGAGACCCAGCGAGAGGGCGAGCGCCCCCGACTCCGGGACCGACGAGAGGGCGTAACCGTCGGCGGTGCTCTCCACCTCGAATCCGGCCGCCCGGAGCGCCTCGACGTGCTTCCAGACCGCGTTCCTGGAAACGCCGAGGTCGTCGGCCAGCGCCGGACCTGCGACGGGACCGTCGGCGAGCGCCTCCAGCACCCGCCGGCGCGTCTCGTTCATGTCCGTCCGTTCGCGCGGTCGGGCTTGAGGCTGTCCGTCGGTCGTCCGCCCGGCGTCAGACAAGTTAACCTTACGGTGTAAGTGATGAATAGGGATAGATCTGAAAGCTGGACTTGAAGCAGAATTTGATCGACTAACTAAGATATTTCGGGTGGATGTCCTTTCTGCGCCATGACAGATATGGATCGAAGAACGGTGCTCAAGTGGCTCGGCGTCGCCAGCGGCGGCGTCGCGGCCACGAGCGCCGGCGCGTTCGCGGCACAGGGGCAGGGAGACGGAAAGGGACAGGGGGAGGACCCGATGGACGCCATGCCCGACGGCATCGAGACCGCCCGGGTGCGGGTCGGCCACCTCATCTCCGACGCGCCGCCGGTCGACCTCCGGCTGACGCTCCCCGGACTCGAGGACGTGGTCGACCTGCCGGCGTACGAAGATCTCAAGTACGGAGTCGTAGTGCCGGATCTCCCGGCCGACTACGCCGACTTCCCGGCGGGGGTCACGTTCGGCCTCCGAGTGACTCCCGCGGGCGACCCGGACACCACGGTCGTCGAAATTCCCGAAATCGAGTTCGAAGCCGAGCGCAACTACACCCTGCTCGCCATCGGTGAGCTGAACTCGGAGAACGACGAACCGGGGCCGGACGCCCTAACGCTGGTGGACAACGCCGGCGAGGATCCGCCCTCCTACGGACGAT
>PXRR01000011.1 GCA_003021975.1 Halobacteriales archaeon QS_5_70_17
GGAGGGGGAGGGGAGAGGCGAGGCGGGTGCGACGAGCGCGTCGAGTCGGCGGTAGCGGTGGCGGTCGACCGACGTACCGACCGGCTCCCGATACTCTTTAGCGCGCGCGCCCGGACAGACGAACGATGACCGCGCAAGCGACGCAGACGCGCGACCTCACCGTCGTGATCGGGCTGGAGGTCCACGTCCAACTCGAGACCGACACGAAGCTCTTCTGTGGCTGTTCGACCGCCACCGCCGGCGACGACCCCAACACCCACACGTGTCCGGTCTGTCTCGGGCTCCCCGGCGCGCTCCCCGTGCTCAACGAGGCCGCGGTCGAGGCCGCCGTCAAGGTCGGGAAGGCTCTCGGCGCCGACATCCCCGAGGAGACCCGCTTCCACCGGAAGAACTACTACTACCCCGACCTGCCGAAGAACTTCCAGATCACCCAGTACGACGAGCCGATCTGTCGCGACGGCGAACTGGAGATCACCGTCGAGGACGAGCGCCGCGTCATCGACGTCGAGCGCGCCCACCTCGAGGAGGACCCCGGCAGCCTCAAGCACGAGGGCGGCGCCATCGACCGCGCGGAGTACACGATGATCGACGACAACCGCGCGGGGATGCCCCTGATGGAGATCGTCACCGAGCCGGACTTCCGCAGTCCCGGCGAGGTGCGGGCGTTCCTCGCGAAACTCGAGGAGGTCCTCGAGTACCTGGGCGTGTTCGACGCCGAGCGCGACGGCTCGCTGCGCGTCGACGCCAACATCTCGCTCGTCTCCGACCCCGAGATCAAGGGGGGGCTCACCGAGGAGGCGCTGGCGGCGGCCAACCGCACCGAGGTGAAGAACATCTCCAGTCACAAGGGCGCCGAGAGGGCGCTGGCCTACGAGGTGACCCGCCAGCGCAACGCCGTCGAGCGCGGCCGCGAGGTCGACCAGGAGACCCGCCACTGGGACGAGTCCCGCGGGGTCACCGTCTCGATGCGCTCGAAAGAGGAGGAGAAGGACTACCGCTACTTCCGGGAGGCCGACCTCCCGCCGCTGCGGGTTTCGGGGTGGAAGGAGGAGATCGCGATCCCGGAACTCCCCGACGCCCGCCGCGAGCGGCTCCGCGAGGAGTACGGGCTCTCGGCGGAGGAGGCCGCGAAGCTCACCTCCACCAAGCGGGTCGCGGACTTCTACGAGGAGCTCACCGACGAGTTCGCCCCCGACTTCGCGGCGACGTGGGTCGCCGACCGCCTGCTGGGCGAACTCCACTACCGGGACCTCACCCTCGCAGCCGTCGACCGCGGGGCGTTCACCCGCCTGCTGGAACTCGTCGACGACGAGGAGATCACGGTCAAGAACGCCGAGGAGGTCGTCCTCCGGACGATGCTCGACGAAGGGCTGGGTCCCGACGAGGTCGTCGAGCGCGAGGGGCTGGGCAAGACCGACGACGACGAGGTCGCGGCCGCCGTCGCCGAGGCCATCGAGGAGAACCCGGAGGCCGTCGAGGACTACCGTGCCGGCGAGGACGGCGCGCTCAACTACCTCGTCGGGCAGGTGATGCAGGCCACCGGCGGCAGCGCCGACCCCGGGACGGTCAACGAGAAGCTCCGGGCCGAGCTGGCCGCCCGGGAACCGGCCGACGGATAGTACTATTTCCTGATAATTCTGGTCGTAAAATACGTCCAGGGGCCGCTATTCGAACGTTCAACCGGCGGATTCGGGGTTTCGCAGGAATTACCGCAAATATTTGTACCACCATGATGTAGCTCCTGGCAATGTCTGGGCTGTTGCCTACTACCACGGACGCCGGCTCCGATCAGGAGGGGGAGCTGCGTACCCTGTGTCTCGACAGCGACGACGCTGGCGAACTCCTCTCCTCGCTGTCGTCCGACACCGCCCGCGACATCCTCTCCGCGCTCCACGAGCAACCCGCGACGGCCTCGGAGGTCGCCGGCCGGGCCGACACCTCCCTCCAGAACGCCCGCCACCACCTCGACAACCTGGAGGAGGCGGGGCTGATCCGGGTCGCCGACACGCGCTACTCCCAGAAGGGTCGCGAGATGAACGTCTACGCGCCGAGCGAGGACCCGATGGTCGTCTTCGTCGGCAACGAGGACCACAAGCGGTCGTTTCTCGACTCGCTGCGCGGGCTGGTCACCGCCGTCGGCCTGCTCGCGCTCGTCAGCGTCCTCGTCCAGCGGCTGATCGCCACCGACGCCGTCGGGGCCGACGCCCTGCCCCGGATGGCCGACGGCGCCGGCGCCGGCGCCGGCGCGCCGCTGGCCGTCCCGCCCGGGGCGGTGTTTTTCGCCGGCGGCCTGCTCGTCGTACTGATCGCCCTCGCGTGGCGGCGCTGGCAGCGAGTGAGCGAGCCGACGGTGTAGGCGGATGCGGCGTCGTCTGCTGGCGGTCGCGATGGTCTGTGCGCTGCTCGCGGTGCCGTTCGCGCAGCCTCCGCTCCCGGAAACCGGCGACGAGCACGCCGTCGAGCACGCCGACGTCTCCGAGAACCTGCGGAGTCACTTCGCCGACCACCGCGAACCGCCCCCCTCAGTCGAGCGCGACGTCCGCGTGGTACTGGCCATCGAGGAGGCGGGCTACGTCCCGGCCGCGACCGGCTTCGAGGTCGACCGCACCTACACCCGCGAGGGCGAGAAGTACGTCGAGGGATCGGCCGCGCTGTCGTCCGTCTCCCGGCTCTCGGAGGACCCGCGGGTCCGGTCGGTCCGCATCGCCGGCATCGACGACACGACCGGCGCCGACCGCGTCACGTCCGGGGTCGCCGCGATCGGCGCCGACCGCCTCCACGAGGCCAACGTCACCGGCGAGAACGTCACCGTCGGCGTGATCGACGCCGACTTCCGGGTGAGTCACCCGGACATCGCGGACAGCCTCGGGGCCTACCGCTCGCTCGACGGGAACGACGACTGGCGCCACGGGACGGCCGTCGCGAGCGTCGTCGCCGACACGGCCCCCGACGCACGCCTCCACCTCGCCGCCATCGGAGACTCGACGACCCCCGAGGAGTACCGCAGGGCGGTGCGGTGGCTGCGCGACAGCGGCGCGGACGTGATCGTCGACGCCGGCAGCTACTACGCCCAGCCCGGCGACGGCTCCGGCGAGATCGCCGCGGTGGCGACCGAGGCCGCCAACGAAACCCTCTTCGTCACCTCCGCGGGCAACCACGGCGCTCGCTACTGGGCCGGCAACCACACCGCCGGGGACGACGCGAGCCACGGGGACGGCGAGTGGGTCGCTTTCGACGGCGAGTCCGACGGCAACTACCTCGCGGACGGCGAGCGGTTCAGCGGTCGCGTGGAGGTAACCGCCCGCTGGGACGACTGGTCGGCGGCCGACACGGACTACGACATCTACCTGCTGCGGGACCGCGGCGACCGGCAAGATGTCGTCGTCGCCCGGGCGACCGGTCCCGAGGACCGCCCCGTCGAGCACCTCGGCACTCGCGTCCCGGAGGGGCGGTACTACGTCGCGGTCCGGGCGGTCGAGCCGGGCAACGGGACCGACCGGATCGAGGTGTTCGCCAACCGGAACCTCTCGGAGCGCTCGGAGGGCGGACTGGGCGCGCCGGCGACCGCCGACGGCGTGCTCGCGGTCGGCGCGAGCGAGAACGGGACCGCCGCGCCCTTCAGCGCCTCCGGCGCCGACCTCGTCGCTCCCGACGCCGTCGACGCCGCGGGCGTCGAGGTCGACGGCGGCACCTCCTTCGCGGCGCCGTACGTCGCGGGGGTCGCGGCGCTCGCGCTCGGCGAGCGCCCCTGGCTCCCCCCCGGGGCCGTCCGCGCGCGCCTGCTCGCGGCTGCCGTCGACGTCGGCCCGGAGGGCATCGACCCCGCCACCGGCCACGGTCGGATCAACGCCAGCGCCGCCGGTCCGGCGACCGGTCCGGTCCTCCCGCGGGAGGTACCCCCGCCCCAGTAGGCGGCGCTCACGTCTCCGCCTCGCCCCGCCCCGCGTCGGCCCGACCCCGCGGTCCGGCCGCGTCGATCCGTAGCAGGACGACCGCCAGCGCGGCGGCGAGCAGTTCGACGGTCTTGGCCACCCCCTCGACCACGCCGGCCGCGAGGTGTTGGCGGACGCTCGTCAGCAGGCCGGTGTCGTGGGTGTGGCCGCCGGCGGTGCCCGTGTTGTGAAAGACGACCCAGGCGAGGACCTCCGCGAGCATGAGCGCGACGAGCAGGCGGTAGGCCGTCCGGCGGGAGAGCGCGCCGGCCCGGACCGCGACGGCGCCGGCGACGATCGCGACGATCGACAGCGCCATCGCGGTCGTGACGATCCGGGGGAACTCGCCGGACGCGCGCACCGCCCGCAGGCGCGGGAGGATCACCGTTAGGTGGATGACGACGTCGGCGGCCAGCACCTGCAGGAGCATCAGGCGCACGCCGGCGACGAGGTCCTCGTGGACGTCCATACCGGGGGTTGGCGGGCGCGGGCATAGGGCTTTCATGTCGTCCCCCGGCCGAGCGCACGGGGAGCCAGCCGGGGACCGGTCGGTTCACGACCGCGTGGGCGCGCCCGCGACGCGCGCAGCCGGGCGTCACACGCGCGCTGTGGTGTGATTTGCTGGCGAAAGGGTTACGTGGGGTGTCGGCTTAGCGAGCCTATGACCGAGGGAGGTGCAGCGGGGTGGAGCTGATAATCACCGAGAAGGACAACGCCGCGCGCCGGATCGCGGAGATCCTCAGCGACGGCGCTGCCGCCGTCGAGCGCCGCAACGGCGTCCCCGTCTATCGATGGGGCGACCGGCGCTGTATCGGCCTCTCCGGACACGTCGTCGGCGTGGACTTCCCGTCGGAGTACAGCGACTGGCGGGACGTCCGGCCGGTCGAACTCGTCGACGCCCCCGTCGTCAAGACCGAGACCCAGGAGGACATCGTCGCCGCGCTCCGGTCGCTGGCCCGGGAGGCCGACCGCGCGGTCGTCGCGACCGACTACGACCGCGAGGGCGAACTGATCGGCAAGGAGGCCTACGAACTCGTCCGCGAGGAGACCGACGTCCCCATCGAGCGGGTGCGCTTCTCCTCGATCACCGACCGCGAGGTGACCGAGGCCTTCGAGAACCCCGAGGACCTCGACTTCGACCTCGCGGCCGCCGGGGAGGCCCGACAGATCGTCGACCTGATGTGGGGGGCCTCGCTGACCCGGTTTCTCTCCCTGTCGGCCAAGCAACTCGGCGAGGACTTCATCTCGGTGGGCCGGGTGCAGTCGCCGACGCTGAAGCTGATCGTCGACCGCGAGCGCGAGATCGAGGCCTTCGACCCCGAGGACTACTGGGAGCTGTTCGCCGACCTCCTGAAGGGCGAGGAGTCCTTCGAGGCCCAGTACTTCTACGAGGGCGAGGACGGCACCGAAAACGAGCGCGTCTGGGACGAGAGCGAGGCCGAGGATCAACACGACCCAGTACATCCGCGCGGCGGGGTCGCTCGGCTACTCCGCCCAGCGCGCCATGTCCATCGCCGAGGACCTCTACACCGCCGGCTACGTCACCTACCCACGGACGGACAACACGGTCTACCCCGAGGACCTGGACGAGCGGGAACTGCTCGAGCGGTTCGCCGACCACCCCCGGTTCGGCGACGACGCCGACGCGGTGCTGGCGGCCGCCGAGGACGGGATCGACCCCACCAGCGGCGACGAGGAGACCACCGACCACCCGCCGATCCACCCCACCGGGGAGTTCCCGGAGGGGCTGAGCGACGACGAGTGGGAGGTCTACGACCTGATCGTGCGGCGCTTCCTCGCGACCTGCGCGGAGGCGGCGACCTGGGAGCACCTCCGGGTCGTCGCGGCGGCCAACGGCTGCTCGCTGAAGGCGAACGGCAAGCGCCTGCTCGAGGAGGGGTACCACGCCGTCTACCCGTACCGCTCGACCAGCGAGAGCCACGTCCCCGCCGTCGAGGAGGGCGAGGAACTCGGCGTCTCGGACCCCCGCCTGGAGGCCAAGCAGACCCAGCCGCCGCGGCGGCGCGGCCAGTCGCGGCTCATCGAGACGATGGAGGACCTCGGGCTGGGGACGAAGAGTACGCGACACAACACCTTGCAGAAGCTGTACGACCGGGAGTACATCGAGGACGACCCGCCCCGGCCGACGAGACTCGCCATGGGGGTCGTCGAAGCCGCCGAGCAGTTCGCCGACCTGATCGTCAGCGAGGAGATGACCGCGCAACTGGAGGCCGACATGACGGCCATCGCCAACGGTGAGGCGGCCCTCGAGGACGTGACCGACGAGTCGCGGGAGATCCTCCGGCGGGTGTTCGAGGAGCTCCACGACTCCCGGGAGGACGTCGGCGAGCACCTCCGGGAGTCGCTGAAGGCGGACAAGGTGCTCGGGCCCTGCCCGGAGTGCGGCGACGACCTGCTCGTGCGGCGCTCGCGGTGGGGGTCGTACTTCGTGGGGTGTGACGGCTACCCCGACTGCGAGTACACGCTGCCGCTGCCCAACCGCGGCGAACCGCTGGTGCTCGACGACGTCTGCGAGGACCACGGTCTCCGGGAGGTGAAGATGCTGGCCGGGCGGAACACGTTCACCCACGGCTGTCCTCGCTGTCGGGCCGAGGAGGCGGACGAGGCCGACGACCAGGTGATCGGCCCCTGTCCGGAGTGCGGCGAGGAGCGCGGCGGCGAGCTCGCGGTCAAGACGCTTCGCTCGGGGTCGCGGCTCGTGGGCTGCACCCGGTACCCCGACTGCGAGTACTCCCTGCCCCTGCCGCGCAACGGCGACATCGAGGTGACCGACGACGTCTGCGAGGACCACGGCCTGCCGGAACTGGTCGTCCACGACGGCGACGATCCCTGGGAACTGGGCTGTCCGATCTGTAACTACGCGGAGTACCGCGAGCGGCGGGCGGCCCGGCGGATCCGCGACCTCGACGGCGTCGGCGACAGGACCGCCGAGAAGCTCGCGGCGGTCGGCATCGAGGACCTCGAGGACCTCCAGGCGGCCGAGGCCGACGACGTCGCGGCCGAGGTCCAGGGCGTCAGCGCCGACCGCGTCCGGGAGTGGCAGTCCCAGGCGGAGGCGTGAGCGGCCGGCCGCCCGAATACGGGGCGGGGCGATCCCGTCGCCGGTCAGCGGACGAGCCCGCCGAGTCGCTCCCGGAGCCGACTCGCGTAGCCGCGGGCGATGCCGGACGCCAGCCCCGCCCAGTCCATCTCCAGCCACGTCTCGGCGACCCGGCCGTCGTCGTAGCGGTGTCGCCCGCGACCGTCGACCTCGAGGGTCGCGCCGCTGGGCGGGAGGCCGAACACCCGCCCCGCGTGAGTCGCGGTGAACGTCCAGCGCACGCCGACGCTCCGGCCGGCCGAGTCCAGTTCGTGGATGCGAAACCGGATGTCGGGGAACGCCCGGAGGAACAGTTCCGCCAGCCGGCGGTAGTGGCCCCGTCCGATCGACCCGACCACCGGGAAGCCGTTGCCGACGTAGTCCGCCCGGTAGATGCCGGGGATCGCAGAGGGATCCCGCCCGTGCCAGACCTCCTCGAAGTCGCGGCGACTCACCCGCTCGAGATCGGGACGTCGTGTCATCCGGCCCAGGTAGAGACGCTCCGGGCATAGCGGTCGGGCCAATACCCGTAGCGCCCGCGCCCCCGGGAGGCTACGTGTGTAGCCTCCGGGCCACAGTTCGGCCGAGCGGGGCAGATGGATACCCTATTGAAGTCAGATAAGCAATAAGTATACGCGGGAAACCAGTGTCCGGCGGGACGCGGTCCGACCGAGGGGTGCGACCGGACGGCCGGCCGGATCGTTCGATCGTCCTTCGAGCGACCGGCGGTGTCGCCGACCGCGCGTTCGCCGGTCGTCTCGGTCCTCGGCTCTCCCGGTGCCCTCTCTGGTCGCGGTCGGGGTCCGTGGCGGTCGCCGACTGCGCCGCGCACCCGCGGACAGTCGCCGCCCGGACGACGCGGACCGGGGGGCGGCCGGGGTCGCGTTCGGCGCGACGAGCGGGGCCGCGACCGGAAGAACACCGGTTTCGAAGCCGTTTTGTCCGGCGATGAGGTGGAGAGGTGTATGAACGCGTGGGCCGACTGGGACCACATCGTGAAGGTAGATCCCGACAAGTCGCTCCCGGCGGGCGAGACCTTCGAGGACGTCTGCGAGACCGGCACCGACGCCATCGAGGTCGGCGGAACGACCGGGATGACCGAGGAGAAGATGGCCCGGGTCGTCGACGCCTGCGTGAAGTACGACGTCCCCGTCTACATCGAGCCCAGTCACTCGGGGGCGGTCGTCCACTCGGAGGACCTCGACGGCTACCTCATTCCCGTGGTGTTCAACGCCGGGGACACCGCCTGGACCACCGGCATCCACAAGGAGTGGGTCCGCATCGACGAGGACATCGACTGGGACCACACGTTCACGGAGGCGTACGTCGTCCTCAACCCGGAGTCGTCGGTCGCGGAGTACACCCAGGCCGACTGCGATCTCGACGCCGCCGAGGTCGCCGCCTACGCCGAGGTCGCCGAGCGGATGTTCGGCCAGGAGATCATCTACATCGAGTACTCGGGGACGCTGGGCGACCCCGACACCGTCGGCGCGGCCCGCGACGCGCTCGACGAGGCGACGCTGTTCTACGGCGGCGGCGTCCACGACTACGACTCCGCCGGCGGTCGGTCGTCCCTTCGTCCGGGCGGTCTGGTCGTCCGCCCCGGGACGGACTGCCCCGCGGATCGGTCGGGCCGGTCCGTCGCGTCTCTATTCCGACCGGAGGTATGAAGGTCGCGCTGGGAGTACGCTCGCCCGTGAGTCAGAACGCCGTAATCGTCGGGGGCGGTCGCGTCGGTCGGCACACCGCCGAACAGCTCGTCGACCACGAGTACACCGTCACCGTCGTCGAATTCGACCCCGAGACGTCCTCTCGGCTGGCCAGCGGGCGGATCGAAGTCATCGAGGGCGACGGAACCGACGTCGAGGTCCTCGAGCGTGCCGGCATCGCGGAGGCCGACGTCGCCGCCGCCCTCACCGACGACACGCAGGCCAACATCGTCGTCTGCGGGCTGGCCCGCGAACTGAACCCCGACGTCAGGACCCTCGCCCGGGTCTCCGAGGACGGGGAACAGGACTACGGCCACCTCAGCGACGTCGACAACATCGTCTACCCCGCCGCCGCGGGGGCCGACGTCACCACCGACCGGCTCCTCTCGGAGTGAGCGGGGGCCAGACCCGCGCCGGCGCGGTCGCCGCCCCTCGACGGCCCGAACCGGGAAACGACCGACTTTAAACGGCCCCGCCGATACGAACGCGTATGGACGACCGAACGTACGCGGCCGACGCCGAGCCCGGCCAGCGCGTCACCGTGGCCGGCTGGGCCCACGAGATCCGTGATCTCGGCGGGATCGCCTTCCTCATCCTCCGGGACAAGACCGGGAAGATCCAGGTCAAGTTCGCCAAAGACGAGATGGACGACGACCTCGTCGAGACCGGGACCGACGTCCCCCGCGAGTCGGTCGTGAGCGTCACCGGCGAGGTCGAGGAGGAGGACCGCGCCCCGACGGGCGTCGAGATCATCCCCGAGTCCGTCGACGTGATCGCGCCCCCGCCGACCCCGAACTCCCGCTCGACCCCTCCGGGAAGGTCGGCGCCGAACTGCCCACGCGGCTGGACAACCGGACGCTGGACCTCCGCCGCGAGGAGCCCAAGGCGGTCTTCGAGATCCGCGCGGAGGTGCTGCGGGCGGTCCGCGAGCAGTTCCGCGCGCTCGACTGCACCGAGATCAACACGCCGAAGATCGTCGCCACCGGCACCGAGGGCGGTACCGAGCTGTTCCCGATCACGTACTTCGGCGAGGAGGCGTTCATGAACCAGAGCCCCCAGCTGTTCAAGCAGCTGATGGTCGGCTCCGGGCTCGAGCGGGTCTTCGAGATCGGACCCATCTTCCGCGCCGAGGAGCACAACACGCCCCGCCACCTCAACGAGGCGACCTCGATCGACTTCGAGTCGGCGTTCGTCGACCACCACGGCGCGATGGACGTCTGCGAGGCCGTCGTCACCGCGGCCTACGACGCCGTCGCCGCGAACCGCGCCGACGAACTCGAGACCCTCGGACTGGCCGAGGACTTCGCCGTCCCCGAGGAGGGGTTCCCCCGGCTCACCTACGAGGAGGCCATCGAGCGGGTCAACGCCACCGGCGAACTCGACGAGCAGCTAGTGTGGGGCGACGACCTCTCGACGGAGGCCGAGAAGGCCCTGGGCGAGGACGTCGGCACTCACTACTTCATCACGGACTGGCCCAGCGAGATCAAGCCCTTCTACATCAAGGACCACGACGACGACCCGGACCTGTCGACGGGCTTCGACATGATGCACCCGACCATGGAGCTCGTCTCCGGGGGGCAGCGTGAACACCGCCACGACCACCTCGTCGAGGGGTTCGAACAGCAGGGCCTCGACCCGGAGGCCTTCGAGTACTACACGAAGATGTTCCGCTACGGCATGCCCCCCCACGCCGGCTTCGGGCTGGGCGCCGAGCGGCTCCTGATGACGATGCTCGACCTGGACAACATCCGCGAGGCGGTGTTGTTCCCGCGAGACCGCCAGCGCCTGAGCCCGTAGCGAAGGTGCTACGGTCGAGGGGGAACGAAGAGCGAGCGAAGCGAGCGATTCAGTTTCCGAGGGACCGCCAGCGGCTGTCGCCGTAAGGTACCTCCCCTCGCGAGGCGGGAGTTGCGGCGGAGCGAACAGACCCCGCTCCCGCGAGACCGCCAGCGGCTGTCGCCGCGAGACCCCTCCGGGTGCGGGGAGCGACCAGCGGCCGAACGAGCGCGTCGGTCGCCGGGGGCCGCCAGCGGCTGTCGCGGGGCCCCGGCTCGCGGGGCGCGCGCTCGGTCCAGCGGGATTCCGGAGCAGGCCCCGCGTGCCCGCATCGTCGATCTCACTGGCCGTGCCGTTCAGTTCGTTGAGGAAGCTCGCGCGGCGCGCCTCGACGCTATGGATGCCGATCGCGGCCGAGAAGACGCCGTCGTTGGCCACCGTCGCCGCGGCGCCGGCGTAGGCGGCGACGCCGGTATCCTCTAGCGCCTTGCCGACTCCGAGGAGCTCGGAGGGCGTCTCGTAGCCGAGGTCCTCCTCGCCTTCCTCGACGGTCGCGGTCAGCGCCTCCACGTGGGCCGCCTCGCGCTCTCCGACTGCCGCAAGGCGGTCGGGGACCGACTGCCGGAGTCGCTCGCCGAACTCCGAGAGGGCGTCGGCCTCCGTCAGTTCGTCCTCGCCGAACGTCGCCAGCCCGTCCCGGTAGAAGGCGCTCTCCAGGTGCTCGAGCGCCAGCGCGTAGTTGAGGATGGGGACGTCGGGGGTCGTCGTCTCGGTCGGCTCGTCGGTCTCGGGGTCGTCAGAACCGCTGCTCCCGCTGCTCGAACAGCCTGCGAGACCGACCGCCGCGAGCGTCGCTCCCGCCCCGAGCACGCGTCGCCGGGTGATGCGTCCGTCGTTCGTCGCCGGGTCGGTGAAGTCAGCCGTGGTTCACTCTCCCCGAGAACACTAACGCGGATAGAACATTTTCAAATTCTTATAACGCTGTCGACCGGATCCGTTCTCTCTCTCCCGATTCTCCCGACTGCGTTGCTCCCTCACCCGGTTTTCACCGTCTTCAGCACCTTCTCGGCGTACTCCGTGGCGGTGATCGCGCCGGCGTTGTACTCCTCGGCCCACGTCGGGGGGACGGCGTACTCGCCGACCGCCTCGCCGTCGTGGAGCACCGAGGCCGCCAGGACGACCGGGTCGTCGACGGTCCCGACGTAGGCGGCGTAGACGCCCGCCACGATTCCCAGCGGCTCGGCGAGGCCGGCTCCGGCGAACGAGTCGACGGCGTGGTGGACCGAGAGGAAGTCCGGCTTCTCGGAGACCGACTCGACGGCGACGCCCCGCTCCTCGAGCGCGGCCTCGAACTCCTCCGGTCCCCCGACGGCGTCGGGGGCCGCCTCGACGCCCGCCGTGGCGACGTCTTTCACCTCCTCGACGGGGAGGTCGGGCACGCTCTCGCCGGCCGGCGTCCTCTCGTGTACGTCCGGGGGCGTCTTCTCGGAGTCGGACTCGACCGGTCGGGCACAGCCGGCGAGCGGCGTTCCGGCCGCGAGAAGCGCCCCGAGGAGTGGGCGGCGGCGCATGGACGCCCGGTGGTGCCGGCCGCCGAAAAGCCTGTGGCCCGCAGACGCTGCCGCGTACCGTCCGTCTTGCCCCTCCTCGAAGCTATTTGAGTCAGTCCGTCGTACGGCCGGCGATGGTGCTGTCGCTGTACAACCTCGGGCTCGTGCTGGCCGGTCTGGGAGTGATCGGGCTCGCGCTGCTCTCGCGGGTCATCGCCGATCGCCCGGTCTCGCTGCCGGTCGTCTACCTCCTCTTCGGCGCGGTCGTCTTCTCGCTGCCCCTGGGCCTGCCCGACCCGGACCCAACCGCCCACGCCGACCTCGCGGAGCGACTGTCGGAACTGGGCGTCACCATCGCGCTGATGGGCGCCGGACTGCGTCTCGACCGCGGGCCCGGGTGGCCCGAGTGGCAGTCCACGGCCCGACTGCTCGCGGTGACGATGCCCCTGACCATCGCGGCCGCCGTCGCGCTCGGGTGGTGGGTCGTCGGGTTCGCCGCCCCGACGGCGATGCTGCTCGGGGCCGTGATCGCCCCGACCGATCCGGTGCTCGCCTCGGAAGTCGAGGTCGAGAACCCCGGCGAGGGCCAGGAGAACGAACCGGTGCCGGAGGCCGAGGGGATGGGCCAGGAGATCAAGTTCGCGCTGACCTCCGAGGCCGGACTGAACGACAGCCTGGCGTTCCCCTTCACCTACCTCGCGACCCTGTTCGCGCTGGTCGGCGTCGCTCCCGAGAACTGGGTCGGCCAGTGGGCGCTGGTCTACGTCGGCTACAAGCTCGCGGTGGGGCTCGCAGCGGGACTCGTCATGGGCTGGGTGCTAGGGTGGGTCGTCTTCGCGTCGGAGGCCAAAACGCAGCTCTCGCAGTCGCTGATGGGGATCGAGGCCCTCGGCGGCACGCTGTTGATCTACGGCGCGACGGAACTGCTCAACGGCTACGGTTTCCTCGCGGTGTTCGTCGCGGCGCTGATCGTCCGCTACCGCGAGCGGGAGGCCGAGTACAACCGGGAGCTCCACGACGTCGCCGAGATGACCGAGTACCTCCTGATGGTCGTCATCGTCGTGCTGTTCGGCGGCGCCGTGGCCAGCGGGCTGCTCGACCCCCTCACCGTCGAACTGGTCGCCGTCGCGCTCGCCCTGGTCTTCCTCGTGCGGCCGCTGGCCGGCGCCGTCGGGCTCCTGGGGTTCGACCGGGACTGGAAGGAGCGCGGCGCCATCGCGTTCTTCGGGATCCGGGGGATCGGATCGTTCTACTACCTCGCCTACGGGCTGAACCACGCCCCGTTCCCGGAAGCGGAGGTCATCTGGGCGCTGGTGGGGTGTGTCACCCTGATCTCGATCGTCGTCCACGGGATCACCGCGACGCCGGTCGTCGCGCGCCTGGAGCGGTCCTGAGCCGTAGCGGCCGGGAACTACAACATTGAAGGCGCCGAGCGACCGACTCCGGGGAGATGCCAGCGACTGCCAGCGCGTTCGTCCCCGGTCACGTCACCGGCTTCTTCAGCGTCCACGGCGACGAGGACCCGCTGGCGGCCGGATCGCGGGGCGCCGGCGCGGCGCTGTCCGACGGCGTCACCGTCCGCGTCGAGGCGGGCGCGCCGACGGCGGTCGAACTCAACGGCGAGCGCTCCCGGATCGAGGCGGTGGGGAACGTCCTCGACCGCCTCGGGACCACAGCGCGGGTGGTCTGCGAGACGCCCCTGCCGATCAGCGCCGGCTTCGGCGTCTCGGGGGCGTGCGCGCTCGGGACGGCGCTGGCAGTCGACGCCGCCGAGGGCGGCGGCTGGACGGAGAACCAGCTCGTCACCATCGCTCACGCGGCCGAGGTCGAGGCCGGCACCGGCCTGGGGGACGTGGTCGCTCAGGCCCGCGGGGGGCTCCCGATCCGGGTCGAACCCGGGCCGCCGCCGCGGGGCCGCCTCGACGGTCTGCCCGCCCGGCCGCGCGTGGAGTACGTCTCCTTCGGCGGACTGGACACCGGCAGTGTGATCGGCGGGGAGACGGGGTCGCTGTCGGCGGCCGGCGAGCGGGCGCTCTCCGATCTCCGGGAGGCGCCGGGCGTCGGGACGTTCATGGCCGCCTCCCGGCAGTTCGCCCGCGAGGCCGACCTGCTGACCGACCGCGTCGCGGACGCCGTCGACGACGTCGAGGCCGCGGGCGGCGAGGCAGCGATGGCCATGCTCGGGGAGACGGTCTTCGCGCTCGACGGGGGCCTGAGCGCGGCTGGCTACGACGCCCGTGCCTGCCGGACGAGCGGCGGCGCGCGGGTGCTCGACGACGTCTCCGCGGTGCCGGGCGGCGCGGACGCGCCCCGCGACTGACCGCCCCCACACCGCACAACCGACCGTTTTTCACGGCCTCCGCGTAACCCCCCTCCATGAGCGACATCGAGGTGCCCGAGAGCCACCCCCGCTACCAGTCGCTGCTCACGCGACACCGGATCGAGGAGGGGGTCGAGAAGGGCATCACCAGCGCG
Organism: Halobacteriales archaeon QS_5_70_17; assembly: GCA_003021975.1. Lineage (GTDB taxonomy): Archaea > Halobacteriota > Halobacteria > Halobacteriales > Haloarculaceae > Halomarina. The sequence continues at coordinate 14,543 of PXRR01000011.1, forward strand.
CAGGGGCTCATCGCCGAGGGGCGCGGCGAGGCCTTCGACTACCTGCTGGGCGAGCGGACGCTCTCGAGCGCCGACGGCGCCGAGCGGGCCGCCGCCGCCCACCTCCTGCTGGCGCGCCGCCCCGTGATCTCGGTCAACGGTAACGTCGCGGCGCTCGTCCCGGGGGAGGTCGTCGCGCTCGCCGAGGCGACGGGCGCGGACCTCGAGGTGAACCTCTTCAACCGGACCGACGAGCGGGTCCGGGCGATCGCCGAGCACCTCCGAGAGCACGGCGCGACGGGCGTCAAGGGGCTGACCGCCGACGCGCGCATCCCGGGGATCGACCACGAGCGCGCGAAGGTCGACGGCGACGGCATCTACGACGCCGACGTCGTGCTCGTTCCCCTCGAGGACGGCGACCGTGCGGAGGCGCTCGGGGAGATGGGGAAGACCGAGATCGTGATCGACCTCAACCCGCTGTCGCGCTCGCCTCGCACCGCGGCCGTGCCGGTGATCGACAACGTGATCCGGGCGGTCCCGAACGTCGCGGCCCACGCGCGGGACCTCCGGGACGCCGACGGAGCGGACCTCCGGGCGATCGTCGAGGAGTTCGACTCCGAGGCCGCCCTGGCCGACGCCGAGCGCGCGATCCGGGACGGCGCCGCTACCCCCGGCGAACGCGAGGGCTGACGGCCGGCGCCGACGGTGCTTTCGCTGACAAGCAGGATATCGAGAGGGGCCCGGTGCTAAGGTATCTTACATGTCGTCGTCTGATAGACTCGGCGCACCACCGGCTCGCACGGAGAGGCGGACGCCGGAGGCCCGGAGCGTCGCCGGAGAGGAGCGCGCTCTCGGTCGCGTACTGCCGGGTCGTCCCCCCTGTCCGGCGAGCGAGTGGGCCGCTGAATGGTCGGTCGAGACGACGCCGCTCGCCCCGACCGGAGCCGCCGGGCCGTGCTCGCAGCGACCGGCGCGACCGGCGCGGGCCTGCTGGCGGGCTGTGTCGGCGGCGACCCCGTCGAGACGCTGACCGTCGGCTACCAGCCGTACTACGCGGAGGCGTGGTCGGCGGTCGTGATCAGGCACGCCGGACTGGCGGAGAAGCACCTGCCGGAGGGCTACGCGGTCAGTGGCTGGGACGTGGCGCTCCAGGGAGCGATCGTCGGCAACCGGATGATCGCCGGGAAGAACGACGTCGGCTACACCGGCGACATGCCGACGATCACCGCGCTGGCGAACGACGAGACCCCGATCAGGGCCGTCGGGATCGCCGGGTTCTCCGGGGGGACAGCAGTGTAACCTCGCCGTCGTCCTGGCGGGGTCGGACGTCGAGTCGGCCGGGGACCTCGACAGGGAGACCTTCGGCGTCACGACCGGGGCCTGCACGCACCGGTTCCTGCAGCGCATGGTCGAGGCGGAGGGCCTCGACTACGACATCAAAGACCAGGGGATCAACTCGACCCTCGCCAGCGTCCGGGAGGGGAGCCTGGCCGTCGGCTTCGGCTGGGAACCGGCGATAGCACGGGTCGCCGACCAGGAGGGGGGAGCCCGCTACCTCCTCAGCGGCGCCTCCTACGACTTCCCCGACGCGGCGGGGATCATCACGCTCGACCGCCTCCTCGAGGACCACCCGGAGGCGGCCGAGTGATGGATGCGAGCCGAACTGGAGGCGAAGCGGATCATGCGCACCGACGGTCCGGTCGGTGCCCCCCGGCCGACGGTCGGGCGGTCGCGCGGGGCCCGCCGACTCACCGACCGAGGGCGATCCGCGGGGAGACGTCGAGGCGCTTCCCGCGCCCCTCGCGCTCGGTCTCGCCTCTCACTTCGAGCAGCGGCGCGCGCGCCGCGACGTGCTCGCGCAGCCGCCGCCGGTAGGGCGACTCGATCTCGTAAGGGAGGCCCTCCGGGAACCGCTCGCCGTCGTACTCCCCGAGCCGGGCGCGGGCGAGCTGGACGCCCTTCTCGGCGTCGTACTCCCGGGCGGCGTAGTGCTTGTAGGGGTGAGTGATCCAGGAGTACTCCCAGTGGGCGTAGACGTCGACGTGGCCCTCGTCGGTGGCGTGGAGCACGAGGTGGAGCTGCCAGTCGGCGAACAGCGACTCCCGCCGGACCCACGACCCCTCGGAGGTGTTGCCGTCCAGCCGGACCTTCAGCGCGGAGATCGGATTGCGCGAGAACCCCAGTTCCTCGTCGAGGGCGCGCTCCAGGCGCGCCTCCGAGCAGTGGACGGTCATGGCGTACTCGTCCTCGGTCGTATGCGAGACGGCGTAGCCGCCGAAGGTGCCGTCCAGCAGGTAGTGGATCTGCGGCCAGACTCGCCTGCGTACCGCGTTGACGAAGTCCTCCCTGAATCCCATCGGTCGGCGAACGTTCGAGCGGGGGCGTCATTAACTCGTCCATCCGGTCGGCCGCGGCGAGCGAGCGCCGCCGCCGTCGCTCCGGAGGTTTATGCCGGGAGCCGAGACCACTCGGGCCGTGCGCTGACCGTCGCCGCGAAGCGGTCCGCGGGAGTACGGCACGCCGCTTCGCGCTCGCCGCCGTGCCGTCTGTTCGCCTCCCCGGGTCGCTCAGAACGCCCCCTCCAGCCGGTCGAACCCCTCCTCCAGGCGGTCCAGCGAGTTCGCGAACGACAGTCGGAGGCAGCCCTCGCCGGCCCCGCCGAACCCCGCCCCCGGCGCGAGGACGACGCCGGCCTCCCGGAGCAGTCGCTCGGCCAGCGGGACGCTCGCTTCGTCCGTCTCGGGCGCCAGGAAGGCGTAGAACGCGCCCTGGGGACGGGGCGCGGAAACGCCCTCGAGGGCGTCGATCCGGTCGATCACGTACTCCCGGCGGTCCCGGAAGGCCGCCCGCATCTGCTCGACTGGTTCCTGGGGACCGGTCAGCGCCGCCAGCGCGGCGTGCTGGGAGACGCTCGACGTACAGGAGGTCGTCGCCTCGCGGACTTTCGTCGCCTCGTCGACGACTGCGCGGTCCCCGGCCAGCCAGCCGACCCGCCAGCCGGTCATCGCGTGGGACTTCGAGCACGATCCCACCGTGAGCACGTGGTCCGGGTGGCCGGTCAGGGCCGCGGTCCCCGTCGGCTCGCGGTCGTAGGTGAGCGCCGCGTAGACCTCGTCGGCGATCACGTAGGCGTCGTGGTCGGCGGCCGCCTCGACGACCGCCCGGACCGGCCCGGGATCGAACACCCGCCCCGTCGGGTTCGAGGGGGTACAGAGGACGACCGCGCCGGTCGCCGGCCCCAGAGCCTCGATCACGCGGTCGGCGTCCAGGTCGAAGGGGTACGGGAGCGGGACCTCGACGGGGTCGGCGTCGGCCAGCCGCGCCTGAATGAAGTAGTTGGGCCAGGCCGGCGTCGGGATCACGACCTCGTCGCCGGCCGCGACGGTACAGAGCACGGCGAGGTGGAGCGCCTCCATCCCGCCGGTCGTCACCACTATCTCCGACGGTTCGTGGTCGACGCCGTACCGGTCGGCCAGCGTCGCGGCGACGGCCCCGCGGAGTTCCGGCAGGCCGGCGTTCGCGGTGTAGTGGGTGTGGCCCTCGCGGGCGGCCGCGGTCGCCGCCTCGACGACGTGGGTGGGGGTGTCGAAGTCCGGTTCGCCGACCTCCAGGCGTACCAGGTCGTCGTCGGTCGCCTCCGCGAGGTCGAACATGCGGCGGATCGGCGAGGGCTCGCAGGCCCGTACCCGCTCTGTCGGTCGCATGCCCCGAGGTGCGTTCCCGGGGACAAAACGCTACCCCGAGGGCGGACCCGAACGTATTTCACCACGAAGAGGTACTACCTAGTGGTATGAGCGACAGCGACAGCACGCAGTTCAGCGAGGTCGGCGAGGCCGAAGTCACGCGCGCTATCGGCCAGGAGTGGACGGAGGAGTTCATGGACTTCTCGGACTCGGACGTGATCGTCGTCGGCGGCGGTCCCTCGGGGCTGACCGCCGCGAAGGAACTGGCCGAGCGGGGCGTCCAGACGATGGTCGTCGAGAAGAACAACTACCTCGGCGGCGGCTTCTGGCTCGGCGGGTTCCTGATGAACAAGGTGACCGTCCGGTCCCCGGGTGAGACTGTACTGGACGAGCTCGACGTCGACTACAAGCCCGCCCAGGACACCGAGGGGCTCTACGTCGCCAACGGGCCGGAGGCCTGTTCGGGACTCATCAAGGCGGCGTGTGACGCCGGCGCGAAGATCCAGAACATGACGGAGTTCACCGACATCGTCATCCGCGAGGACCACCGCGTCGGCGGCATCGTCATGAACTGGACCCCGGTCCACGCGCTGCCCCGGGAGATCACCTGCGTCGACCCCATCGCCGTCGAGGCCGACCTGGTGATCGACGCGACCGGCCACGACGCCGTCGCGGTCTCGAAGCTCCAGGAGCGGGGCGTCCTGAACGCCCCCGGCATCGAGCACGCCGACGAGCACAACACGGGCATGGACCAGACCGAGGAGGGCCAGTACGGCGCGCCCGGTCACGACTCGCCCGGCCACGACTCGATGTGGGTCGGGGAGAGCGAGGACGCCGTCGTCGAACACACGGGACTGGCCCACGACGGCCTGATCGTCACCGGGATGGCGACGGCGACGACCTACGGCCTCCCGCGGATGGGACCGACCTTCGGCGCCATGCTCCTGTCGGGCAAGCGCGCCGCCCAGGCGGCCATCGACGAACTCGGCGTCGACGCCGAGGACGTCCGGATGAGCCCCACGCCCGCCGACGACTGAGCGGGTCGGAACTCACTCGCTGCTCTCCGGGCGCCCGAACGCGAACAGCGTCACCGGCGTCAGGTCCGTCCCCGGCGCCACGCGGTCGGCCGCCAAGTCGTCGAAGAAGGTGAACCCGCGGCCGCCCAGCGCGCGGTGGGCGTAGGCCGCCAGGTAGAGCCGTCCGATGCCGATCCCGCCGGCGAGCTGCGCGGCCCGGTACCCTCGGTTCCCGAACCGCTCGACGATTCCCTCGACGTCGGCCAGCAGGTAGACGTTGGCGGCGTCGTCGCCGACGACGGGCTGGCCGAGCGCCAGACGGCCGGCCGTCTCCCGGTCGAGGTCGCCGACCCGTTCGAGGGCGGCCTCGTCGGGCCGGCAGCGGTAGCTCCCGCCCGGGATCCCCTCGACGGCGTGGACTACACAGTAGGGGACCACCGCCCCGCCCAAGCCCCCGATCGAGGGGGAGATCCGCCGGGATCCCCCGGAGCGCCCGGTCGAGGACCGTCGCGAACTTCCGCGCGCTGATCGGCTCGCGGGCGAACTCCCGCAGCGATCCCCGGCGCCGGACCGTCGCGCCGACGGGGCGGGCCGAGGCCGTCTCCGGGTCGACCGGGTCGAGGTCCTCCAGCGCGCTCTGCCGCCGGGCGTCGGCGAGGAGCGGGTACTCGACGACCCGATCCGAGAGCGGCGCCTCCTCGGGGTCGATCGGTGCGACGTCGGGCGGGTCGGGCGCGGGGTCGCCCCGCCCGACCGGAACGAGTTCCAGGGGCGCCTCCTCCCCGGGGTCGACGCCGAGCAGTGCCGCCACGGGACCGTCGGCGAACCCGACGACGACCTCGGCCCGGCGGTCGTTCCCGTGGGCGGTCGCGAGGAGGTTCGCGAGGGCCGTCCCCGAGTCCCAGAACGCGTGGCGATAGGTCCGATCGCGGTACTTCCAGGCGTCGCGCCACCACGTCGAGGTGGCGACGAAGGTGACCGCCGCCCCGGCGACGCTCGGTCGGCCGCCGGCCGCCCCGGCGAGGACGCCCCGGTAGTCGCCCTCCCGGAGGACGTCGAAGGCGTCGGTCGAGGGGTCGCAGTGATAGACCCCGGTGTCGAGCGCGCCGCAATCGCCACAGACCGCGTACAGGTCAACGTGGTAGAGCTTCCCCGTGCAAGAGGCCGCGCGGAACCGCATCCGACGGCCCCCGACGGCCAGTTCCTTCGTGATCCCCGTCGCGTAGTAACAGAGGGTGCGGACGTCGGGGTCCGTCGGCGGCGGGGGCTGGTACGGGGAAGGTCCTCGTAGCGCTTGTACGGCCGCGGCTGGTTCGACCGATCGGGCCGGAAGTCGTCCGCGGCGACGCTCCGAGGGGTGTGGTTCGTCCGGTCGTGGTACTCGCGAGCGTCTGCCATGCGGTGGCGATTCGCGGGACGGCGACTAACGCCTCCGGGCCGCCGACCGCAAGCGTTTACCCGGAGGTACCACTGGAGAATACACATGGTCACGGCCGATCCCGTCACGCTCTACCGGGCGCCGTCGACGGTCGCCGACGTCGACGCCGTCGCGGAGTGGCTCGCCGACCGGATCGACGGGAGCGTCCGGGTCTGCGATCGGTTCCTCGGAGCGCACGAGGACGACGAGAACCTCGCGCGAGCGTTCGCCGGCGCGCGCGTGCTCTCGCCGTACGAGCGGGAAACTGGCAACGAGATGCTCGGCATCCGCCGCTACGAGGAGCGCGCGCTCTCCGACCCCGACCGCGCCGGGGGCGTCATCTACGACGGCCTGCAGGTCCAGGACGCTCTCCGGGAGCGGCTCCCCCCGGACCGCGAGGGCCTGCACGCGATCGTCCTCGACCGCGTGATCGGGACCTGGGGGGCCCACGACGGCCGCTGGCACAAGCGGGCGAACGTCCTCGGTCGTCCGGCCGTGCTCTCGGTACCGGGCCTCTACGAGGCGCCCGCCAAACCCGAGAGCTATTACAAGGCCAAGCAGCGCCACGCGCTCGTCGCGGGCGACGCCCCGCCCCGTGAGGTCCTCGAGAACGAGGTGGAAGGGGAGTTTCTGGTCGCGGACGACCCCCGGACGACGGAGGCGCTGAAGGGGTACGCGCTGCAGGCGGTCGACTACCTCGCGACCGGCGGTCCCTTCTGCGACCGCGAGGGCTGTCGGCTGTACAACGCCCACCGCCAGCCCGAACTCGTCGAGGCGCAGCTCCGCGACCCCGAGTTCTGTCCGGACCACGCCGAGCGCTACGGCTGAGTTCGGCACCCGCCGCCGGGGGCCCTACACTCGATTCGATATCGGCCGACTCCGGTCGGACGCGCCCGGAGTCGGCCGAAACGAGCGCTCTCCGCCGGAATCCGGTCGACGAGAGCGCTCTCTCAGAGGCTGCAGGAAGACGGTACGGTAAAGGGCGGCGACGGCGGACTTCCAGACAGATGAAGCGGTTGCTCCGTCGGCTCAAGCGATCGCTCCTCCCCGAGGGCGACCTGAACTCCCGGACGATCGTCAGCGGCCTCTGGGTGGCGTTCACCAACGGGGGCAATCGGGTGCTCCAGCTGGCGATGCTGGTGGTGCTGGCGCGGTTGCTGTCGCCGGCGGATTTCGGGCTGTTCGGGATCGCGCTGTTGGCGCTGTCGGCGCTCAAGCGGTTCTCTCAG
>PXRR01000012.1:0-1256 GCA_003021975.1 Halobacteriales archaeon QS_5_70_17
TGGGCACTCGTTGCGCTTGTTGCTGTTCTCGCCCTTGCATCTGCTGCTGCTGGCGGGCCTGTTGGCCACTGGCGTTAGTGCTCGGAGATCCACCTCCAATGTCACCCAGCAGCGATTGCAGCATTTCGGGCGGGGCACCCATCTGCGATGCCATCTGCTGGAATTGCGGCATTTGCGCCACCTGCGACATCATTTGACTAAGATCCGGCGCCTGGCCTCCGTTCTGAGCCGAGCCGCCCATCAGCTGCTGCATCATACCCTCGAGTGGATTCTGCGGCTGCTGTTGCCCTTGCGTTTGAGCTTGCATGCCGTGACTTGGTGATGACGTTGCGGCGGAATGTGCAGATGTCTGAGCAGCATCAGAATTCCCCGCAGAAACGGTGTTCATAGTCTTTCTCTTCTTCTTCGTCGTCGCATGCTGCTTACCCCCGTAAGAAGGTCCACTCAGCGAGGTCCCACCAAGTCCTGATGGCCCGGCACCTGAGTCGCACGAATCATGAGCATCGTCAGCCTTCTTCCCCCGGCTTCTTTCCTTTTCCAACTCGGATACTTCAGTCTGCACGCCAATCTCCGTAACTGAAGGATGTACATCTTGGAACGAAGAGGGAGCTTCTTCGAAGTCCTCCGTGTCCACTTCGCTCCAGATTGGCACCGTCTCGTGTCCTGAGTTCTCTGCTTCCTCCGTATCTCGCTCCTGCTCCTGCATTGGGGTGGAGCCAAGCACGTTGCGCAGCGCTGCGCGTGCTTCCGCAAGTCGTTGCTGCGATGATTCAGAAAGCCCATTGGATCGACTTTGCAACTCGTTGTCAATGCAATTGAGAGCGCCACGCAAGCGCTCCTGTTGTTCATTAGCTCCACTCCCTGCTGAATCAGACGCGTCATTTCTATCAATACCGCTGTTACCCTGCTCATTGGATGTGCCAAGTTGTCGAAGTGCTTGCATCAAAGCGGCTGATGCATCCTGACTTCCCTGACGGACCCTAGTAGCGCGTGGGCCTCGGCCTTGCGGCGCTGACCCACTTTCATCAGCAGTAAATTGCTGCCCGTCTTGTTGCATCGACTGAGACTCCAACTCAGCTTGTTGCTGCGGGGTTGTTGAGGGTTCGGGAGGTGTTGCCTGTTGGAATGCGCCCTCAATCAGTGCCGCAAGATTTGTCGTGTCCTGAGAGCCCAATGGAAAGCTGATGCGTAAGCCTCGCGTAACACCGCGAGTGTTCGTCGTCGTGCTATTATGGCGGACGAATCGGCCCATATTG
>PXRR01000012.1:1274-5918 GCA_003021975.1 Halobacteriales archaeon QS_5_70_17
CTGCTTCATCCTGCTGCTGCTGCTGCTGCTGCTGCCGCAACGCTCCTCGCTCAGCCTGTTGCTCGGAGTGCTGCTGCTGCTGCTGTTGATGTTGCACTTGTTGCTCAGTTTCATCAGTAGCACCCTCAAAACCACTTGGCGCGCGATATTGCTCTTGTTGCTGCTGATCGCGCTGCAGCACCTCGCGTGCAACGTTCTGATCCCCACGCCTTGAAGCTGATCGCGAGTTTGAAGAGCCCGCTGACGTCACGACAATCCTTTCGCTTGATGAATGGCCCAAAAGCGTACCAGGAAGCATCTGCGCAGCTGCATTCAACAGCTGCGCATGAGCCTGCATGGCTGCCGCAGCCTGATAGATGTCAGCTTGCGCGCTTAGGCGATCATCGCCCACAAGATTAGATTCGAAAACAGTTGCGACCCGAGCGCGCTCCATCAGCCGCTGCGTCAGAGAGTGATTTGAGAGCACGCTGGTCATCGCCCGCGAGATATTTGTGAAATGTGTCGTTGTGATCGGCAAGAAGGATTCCTCAAAATTCTCGCCACGAGCGCGTGATTCGCGCATCGGCCCTGCGAAGCGTTCGAAGGTGGAGCTTGACGATGGCAGAGCCTCTGTTATGAGGGCGAATGGCCCATTGTACCCTTCCTGCCCGCCATTTTCTTCGTAGCACCGCTCGCAAAGATCGTAGTCCGCCCTCGACATGCTCTTGAAGCGCCTTCCAACGATCGGCGACCTTTCACAACCATCGCATGAGATTGTGGAGTGCACTGCGCCTAACGTGTCGGATCGTGAGCCTGAGCTGGGATGCTCCGACCCAGCTGCTTCAGGAACAGTCGATGCAGCAGATGACGAAGCTGTGTCTTCACCATCTTGATCGTCGCCTCCTAATGCTCCGAGGCTGATAATTCCACTTGGATCAACGTTGACGCGAGCACCAGCTCCGAGCATTTCACGCAGTGCATTGGACGTTTCCGACGATTGGTGCATCAGTGCACGCACAAAGTTGCGTCCAGACCGGGAACCCGATCGGCCCGATGTGCGGCCTCTCCGTGCTTGGGGAATGTTGTTCAAGCCTGGTATTGAGTCCATGTCAGGAGAGGCCCGCGGTGCGTTCTCAAAAGGGCCTGCAGCACCATCGGAGCCTCCGCCAGCAGCATTCCGAGGCTCGCGAGGTGCAATGTCAACGGCAAGACTAAATATGCCGCCATTTGAGGCACCAAGGCTGCGCTCGAGCGAGCCGAGCAGGTCATTGGTGGCGTGGCGGCGGCTGCTGCGGTGGCGACGCGAGCGAGCACCGGCGGCGGCTGGTCGTCCTGACCGACAGCGTTCCCGGCGGCGAGGCTCGCACCGACGCGGACGCCGGGCCGGGACTGCGAGTCATCGACCGCCGCCCGACCGCGCGGAGCGCCGCGGCCAGCGAGCGCTCGGGGATCGGGACCGCCCCGAACGACCTCCGCACGCTCCGCAGGGAGACGCTGGCCGCCGTCGAGGCGTCCGACGCGGAGGCCGAGGGGCTGGCCCCGGCGGAACTGCGGGTCTGTCTGGACTCGCTGCGCCCGCTGCTCGACGTGTACGACGAGCGGGCGGTCCGCGAGTTCGTCCGGGCGGTCGTCGAAGCGACTCGCGAGGTCGGGGGGATGTGCCACGTCCACCTGCCGGCCGAGGGCGACAGCGCCGCCGTCGACTCCGTCGCCGACCTCTTCGACGCGACCGTCGAGGTCCGGACCGTCCGGTGGGACGGCGACGAGGCGCCGGATATCGAGCAGCGCTGGCGGCTCCACGACCCCGAGGTGGCGACCGACTGGCTGCCGCTTTAGGGGTACCAAAACGCTTTAGTCTTTAGGCTCGCCTAACTCGGGTAATGGCAGCAACGGCGCAGGACGCAGACGAGGACCGGCCGATCACGGTACACCGCACGTCCCCCGGCCGAACGGTGTTCACGGAGTCGAACAACAGCGACGGGTGGATCGCGACCGACTACGCCGTCGACCTCGAACGGTAACGCGTTCTTTCTTCCGCGCCCGGTTTTCACGACCCGTCTTACGCTCCGTCAGTAAATAGCGAGCGCGCGGCCGCGGGAGCGACAAAAGGGGAGACGCGTCCGGCGATTCAGTGGGTCGCTTCCTCGAGGACGAGAGTGTCGTCTTCGAGGTAGTGTTCGATGTGGTGGGCGTCCTCCTCGATGTCGACGAGGATGTCGCGCAGGATCTGCTCGGTTGCGTAGTCGCCGAGGTTGCCCGCGAGTTCGATGTGGTCGCGCATGCTCTCGATGATGTCGCCGTACATCTCGAGGTCGTTCTCCAGGGACGTCCGGATGTCGTAGACGTCCTCGCCCTCGAACTCGACGGTGGCGCGCTCCTCTTGGTTGGCCGGGCCGGCGACGGGGACGCCGCCGAGCGCCTGCGCCCGCTCCGCGATGACGTCGGCGCCCTCTTCGACGGTCTCGTAGGCCTCCTCGAAGAAGAGATGGAGGTCCCGGAACTCGGCGCCCTCGACGTCCCAGTGGTGCTTTTTCAGCTGGTGATAGAGGACGTAGGCGTTCGCCAGGTCGGTGTTGAGCGCGTCGATGATCTGCTCGGAGCGCTCCTGATCGATACGGAGGTCGTTCTCCTCGACCTCGTCCGCCGGTCGTCGGATCTTCTCCTCTTGGGTGCTCATCTCGTTTACTTCAACGCGCGCGGATCACTTAAACGTTATCACTCAAATAAAATTACTTTGGGATACCTAAAGAGATCTTCCCGATATGCGATACTAGCTTCGGTCGTCGGGGTCGACGCTCCCGACGGTCCGGCGCGCGCGCTCGAGGGTCGCCGAATCGAGGTCGACGATCAGGTCCCGCTCCGCCCGGTCGAGTTCGGCGGCCAGTCCGCCGTCCGGTCGTGCGACCGCCGACCGACCGTTGTAGGTCACCTGCCGGCCGCCGGGCGACGCCCGGCGGCCGGTCCGGCCCGCCGCGACGACCCACCGGACGCCGTCGAGCGCCCGCGCCCGGACTAGCAGGCGCCAGTTGTCGCCGTGGGCCGCCGGCCAGGCGCCCGTCGCCAGCAGCGCGTCGACCTGCTCGTCGGCGAACGCCGCGCTCTCGGCGACGAAGTTGAGATCGTAACAGGTGACCAGTCCGGCCCGCCCGACCGGCGTCTCGACGACGACCCGATCGCCCCCGGGGGTCAACAGCCCCCGCTCGCCCCCCCAGAGGTGGCGCTTGCGGTAGACGGTCGTCGCGCGGGGAGTGACGTACGCCGCGGCGTTGTAGAGGTCGCCGCCCCCTCGCTCGACGAACCCGACGAGCACGTGGATCGAGTGGTCGGCCGCCAGCGACCGGACGGCGGCGAGTTCCGGCCCCTCTCGGTCGAGGGCGACCTCGCGGAGCCGACGGTCCGGGGCGAAGCCCGTCAGGTAGTGCTCCGGGAGGACCGCGAGCGCGACGTCGTCCGGCAGCGCGCCAAGTCGACGGCGCAACCGCGCGAGGTTGGCGGGGACGTCGAGGTCGGTCACGGCCGACTGGACGGCGGCGACGCGAGTCATGCCGACGGCCGGGCGAGCACTAGCGGTTCGCCCGCCGCGTCTGCGTCGTAGCCCTCTGCGACGGCCGCGTGGACCGCCCGAACGCCGGCCAGCGCGTCCTCGCCGAGGCCGGCGTGCTCGCCGAAGTCGGCCCAGACGTCGGGGTCGACGCGCAGCACGTACGCCGTCTCGGTCCGGGCGACGAGCGGGTCCGTCGGGAAGGTGCTCCGCCACTCGTAGACGAGGCCGTCGACGCCGACGTACCGCTCTGCGACGGCCTGTACGCCGCGGACGGCGTCGGCCAGCGACGGCGCCGCCCTCCCGCGCTCGGCGGCGACCCGCTCGACGGTCTCCGGGGGGAACGGCGCCGGCAGGGCCGGCAGGGAGTCGTCCATGCAGGATCGTTCGGGGGCCGGCGCTAAATATCGGTGCGGCTCGCGGCCCGGGCCGCCGTCCGGCCCCGGCGCGCTACGGGTCGCCCGACCGGTCGGCGGCCGTCACGCGCTCGCCGTCGTGGACGACATCGCGTCCTGCTCGGACTCGGGAACGTAGCTCTCGACGCCGACGGTCAGCGTCCCGTCCTCGTACTCGACGCCCGCGAGGCGAACGGTGTGGCAGGCGTCCGCGCCGCTCGCCGTCCCCTCGACGCGGACCCGGTCGCTCTCGAACGCGACCGCGGCCTCGTCGGTCCCGTTGCCGCACTCCGCCTCGCTGGCCTCGAAGTCGGAACCGGCGGGCGACGGCGTGGGCGTCTCGGTCGGCGTGGGTGTCGGTGACGGCGTCTCGGTCGGGGTTCTCGTGGGCGACGGTTCCCCGGTGTCGCCGTTCCCGCCGCCCGGGGGGTCGCCGGTACACCCCGCGAGGGCGGCCACACCGGCACCGATCGCCGCGAGGAGCGTCCGTCTGCGCATACCCCCACTACGCCGCACCGGGGGAAGTCCCTTCCGCAGCAACAAGCCGCCGTTTGATCCGCTCTCCGCGCCGGCGATCCGCCACCGCTATGATCCCGTCGCTCACAGCGGCGGGCATGCACCCCCGCGCTCAGGAGTTCGTGACCCGCGCCCGCGACCTCGGCGTCGAGGCGGACGTCCACGAGTTCGACGAAGGGACGAAGACGGCCGCTGCGGCCGCCGAGGCGGTCG
>PXRR01000012.1:5971-74086 GCA_003021975.1 Halobacteriales archaeon QS_5_70_17
CCCGCCGTTCTGTCACGACACGGACGTCCCGGTCTACCTCGACGAGACGCTGACCGACCACGGGACGGTCTGGGCGGCCGCCGGGACGCCACGGGCGGTGTTTCCGATCGATCCCGACCGCCTCCGGGAGATCGCGGGGGCGACGGTCGCCGACTTCACGGAGTGACCGAGGCGGGGCGGTCGGCCGGCGATCGATCCAGTCCCCCGGGCGGAAAACTTCACTCGCCACCGTCGGTTTTGAAGTCGGGTAACAATCGGCAGCTGAGGCGTTAAGACGCCGCTAACGCCGTATACGAACGCTGGGCTTATCCGTACGAGCGGCGAACCGACGACCGGAGCCTCACGGCTCCGTAGTGTCACACGCGGGACTACCCTTTCCCCTGCCCGCGTCCCCTTTCGATCGAAAACGACTACCCGGCGGTCCGCCGAACGGTCGGTATGGACCACGGTCGCGTCGCGGTCGACGGCCACCGGTTACACTACGTCGCGGCGGGCCAAGAAACCGACCGCGCGCCCGCGGTCTGCCTCCACGGCGGGATCGTCGACGCCGCGGCGCTCTCCTGGGGCGGGGTCATCGCGGACCTGGCGGCCGACCGGCGAGTGATCGCGCTGGATCTACTGGGCTACGGCGAGAGCGATCGTCCGGCGGACGCCGACTACTCCACCGCGGCCCACACCGACCGCCTGCTCGGGACGCTCGACGCGCTCGGCGTCGACCGGGCGGTCCCGGTGGGACTCTCGCTGGGCGGCGCGCTCGCGCTTGGCGCGGCCTTCGAGGCGCCCGAGCGCGTCGCGAAGCTCGTTCTCGTCGACAGCCACGGGCTGGGAGCGCCGGTCCCGGGCGGTCGGCTGACCTATCTCCTCTCGCGGGTCGACGCGCCCAACGAGGCCGTCATGGCGCTGCTGGCCCGGAGCCGCCGGGCGACCCGCGCCAGCCTCGACGACATCGTGGCCGATCCCGACCGGCTCGACGAGGCGGCTACCGCACGGACTTCTCCGACCGCCTGGACGAACTGGCGGTCCCGACGCTGCTCGTCCACGGGGAGCGCGACGAGGTGGTCCCCGTCCCGGTCGCCCGGCGCGCGGCCCGCCGAATCCCGGAAGCGACCCTCCGGGTCTTCGAGGCGTGCGCCCACTGGCCGCCCCGCGAGCGCCCGGAGGCGTTCGTCGAGACGGTGCGCGAGTGGTGGTAGCCTCGCTCCGCACGGACCGGGCGGTCGCGTCGACCGCAGCGAGCAGTCCGGTCCCGCGGCCGAGGGACCGGGACGCTACCGGATCAGGCGTACTGGTCGATCAGCGACCGGAGGGTCGACTCGTCTTTCACTCCGACCAGCGTCTCCCGACGCTTCCCGCCGGCGTACAACTGGAGGGTCGGGACCCCCTGGACGTTCTCGCGTCGGGCGAGCGCCTCGTTGGCGTCGATGTCGACCTTTGCGACCGCCGCCGGGGAGTCGGTGGCGATCGACTCCACGGTCGGTTCGAGCATCTGACAGGGCCCGCACCAGTCGGCGTGGAAGTCCACGAGGACGACGTCGTGGTCGGCAGTGAGGTCCTCGAGGTGCTCGGGCCCCTCGACGTGGATCGGTTCGGTCGGGACTGCGGGCCCCTCGGCCTCCTCGAGGAGCTCCTGCCGCTTCCGCTCGCGGATCGCCTCGCGCTCGTCGTCAGTGTCGGACATGAGCGTGGATACGAGGCGCTACGAGTAAATCTCTGCGGGGATCAAAAGACAGAGGGGTCGAACCCCTCGGAGCGGCGGCCCGGGCGAACCGCCGCTAGCGCGCGATACGCGCGCCTTGCCGGGCTGTCAGAGGCTTCCGGCATTGGTTCATTCGACGGGGGTATTCTTTACTTCGTCCCCCGAACAGGGCGTCGGAATCGGATTCATGGCATATAAAATTTTCTCTCTTTTATATAGCGGGTCGGGCGGGGAGATCCGGTTTCGCGGGGCCGTCGGGCGGCGGAGGTTTCTTGGTGGTCGATGGGAAGGCATCGACTGATGTCCCTGTCGGGGTGTGGACCCATGGTCGAACTCCTCGCGCGGCGAGCGCCGGTGTTGCAGGCGCTCCGGCAGGATCCGTCGGGGAAGGGCGACCTGATGGCCCGGCTAGACGTCTCGCGGTCCACGGTCGACCGGTCGATCCGGGAACTACAGAGCAACGACCTCATCGAGCGCGTGGAGGGGACCTACCGACCGACGCTCGCCGGTCGGATCGCGCTGGCGTCCTACGAGGAGTTCAGCGACCGGGCCGAGAGCGTCCAGGCCGACACGGACATCCTGGCGTGTCTTCCCCCGGACGCCCCCCTGTCGACGGATCTCCTGGTGGGCAGCGAGACGGTCCGGGCGGAGCCGACGGCTCCGCAGCGACCCATCGAGGCGCTTCAGCAGGCCGTCGCGTCCGCCGACCGGATCCGGGGGAGCGTCGTCGGCGTCACCGCACAGTTCGTCGACGCCTACCGCCGGCGGGTGGCGTCGGGCTGTGAGATCGAACTGGTGGTCGCCGCGGACGCCCTCTCGCGGCTGGTCGGCCAGTACGCCGACGCCGTCGAGGAGCTGATCGAGTCGGGGCGCGTCGAGCTCCGGGAGGTGGAGTCGACGCCACCGTACTCCCTGAAGATCTACGACAGCGACGGCGAGCGCCGCGTCGCCGTCGCGGTCTACGGCGACAACAGCCTCCGGGCGCTGATCCGCAACGACACTTCAGAGGCCGTCCGCTGGGCGGAGGACCGCTACGGACAGCTACGGGCGGCGTCCGAGCCGGTGACCGGGCAGCGGTCCGATCGGTAGCCGCGTTCCGGCCCACCAAGGGTTATTACACCCCCGCCCCACCGCCCGGATATGGATCAGACGCCCCAGGAGATCACATCGCTCGTCGGCCGCGAAGTGTACTCGAACAACGGCGTGTTCGTCGGCCAGGTCGAGGACCTCCGACTGGACCTCGACACGGAGACGGTCACCGGACTGGCGCTGACGGAACTCAACGACGAACTCTTCCGGGACCGAGCGCAGGGCGCCCGCGGGGTCATCATCCCCTACCGGTGGGTCCGGGCGGTCGGCGACGTCATCCTCGTCAACGACGTCGTCGAGCGGCTGAAACAGCCGGAAGAGGAGGAGGCGGCGGCCTGAATCCGGACTCCGCGTCGCACCCGTACCTACACTCACGCTCGCCCTCGCAGGTCCGGGTTCGGTTCCAGTTCTCGCTCCTCCGATTCGCGGGTCGGCGGTCCGGGGCCGGTACGGAGCGCGGTCGGTCGCCGGCCTAGCTCCCGTTGCTGTCGCTGGCCTCGACGCCCATCGCGTCGAACAGCTTCCGACGCACGGCCTCCTCCGTGAGCTGGAGGAGCGTGTCGCGGTTCTCCTCGCTGGTCTCGATGCCGGTGAAGATACCCAGCGGGATCTCGACGGTCGCGTCCGTCGAGTGGCCCCGCGCCTCGCCGATGTCGCCGAAGGCGTCCTCGAGCACCGAGCCGATGTTCATCCGGATGTCCTTCGAGCGGGCTGCGAGGTAGATGGTGTCCTCGGTGATCGCGAAGACGGCGGTAGTGGTGATCCCCTCGAGGTTGAGGAGGTGCTGGGCGGCCTGCGCGAGCGCGTCGCGGTCGCGGACGAACCCGGCGTTCGAGACGAGGTGTGACCCCTGGACCTCGCGGTTCCGGATCGCCTCGGCGAGCACGTCGAGCGTCTCGGGGGACATCGACGGCGACTCGACCTGTTCGAGGGTGTCGTGGTTGACGAAGGGGTAGAGGTAGGCGGCGGCGGTCAGGTCCGCCGGAGTGGTGTCGCGTTTGAAGTCCAGCGTCTCGGCCCGGATGCCGTAGAGCAGCGCCGTCGCGACCTGCTCGGAGAGGCTGATGTCGAACTCCTGGATGTACTTCGTCAGGATCGTCGACGTCGAGGCGATGTTCGGGCGGATGTCCTCGAAGCGGGGTTCGTACTCCAGTTCGGGTTCGGCGTGGTCGATGTAGATGTCGACGGCGCGGTCGACGATTGGTTCCGTCGCTTCGGCGTGGTCGACCAGCGCGAGCGTGTCGTAGTCGTCGATGTCGACGTCCTCCCGCGACACCAGGTCGATCCCGAGCAGGTTGACGAACGCCCGGTTCTCCTGGATGCCGATCTCCCCGTCGTAGAGGATGTCGGCTTCGACGTCGCGGGCGTCCGCGATAGCCTGGAGGGCGACGGCGCTGGCGATCGAGTCGGGATCCGGGCTCGGGGACGTGAGGATGGTCAGTTTCCCGTCGGTTCCGTCGATCACCTCCGCGAGTTTGCCGGTCTTGTACTCGAGTTCGCCAGTCTCGAGCGCTCGCAGCGCCGAGTCGGCGATCACCGTCGAGGGGTTGATGACGACGTCGGCCCCCAGGTCGGCGAGGTCGTCGGCCGAGACCGGGTCGGAGGCCCGGGCGACGATGAACTGGTCGCCGCCGCGCTGGCGGATGTTGCGCACCGCTGCCTCGTTGGCGTCGACGTCCGAGGAGAGAATGAGGATGACGTCGCGGTCGGCGACCTCGTTGCTGACGCTCTCGTCGCGGATGTCCGCCGCGTAGGCGTCCATGTCCTGGTCGCGAAGCGCCTCGACGCGCCCGTTGTCCTGGTCGATGATGAGGACGTCTTTCCCCTCCTCCTCGAGCTCCTCCGCGACGGCGTGTCCGACGCTCCCGCAGCCCAGAATCGCATACGTGGACATCGACGCCATCGTGATGGCGGTGCTCATGCTACCGTACCTCTGGCAGCCGTGTACTTGAAACTCTCCTCTTGCCGTGGACGGGGGGAGGGGGGAAGAACTCCCCTCCCGGTACGGAGGGAGCGGTAGAGGCCATCCCGTACCCGGGGGACCCCTACGTGCCATCGTCGGAAACCGTCCCCGCGGCGCAACGCCGCGGGCACCCACCTGTGGGAGGGACCGGTTCGCGGCGGCGAGTCCCGGCTCGCAGCACGCTATCCCTCTCGGGAGGAAATTATCCAGCCCGCGTTATATCGCTTGCGGCCAGCGTCAGACGCTGTCCGTCGAACGTACGGTCGTCAGTGTCCGGGAGACGCTCTCCGAGCGGTCGACCGACGGGTCGCTGTCGGCGTCGGAACCGACGGGGACCGGCCCGGTGCCGGTGAGTTTGGGGGGGGTTGACTGCGTCGGAGGACGACGGCGACGCGACGCGCCCGCCCGCGGGGCCCCGATCGACCGTGGCGCGGTAGATACGGTACGTCCAGTTACCAGGTCCGAACCGGGAGCAGATCGATAGCACTCACGATCCTGTGTTCTCCGTCAACGGGGACGATGACGCGCATCTCGTCGTTGTAGTCCGCCAGTAGCTCCCGGCAGTTTCCGCACGGTGGAACGACCCCGCGCTTCGTCCGTATCGTGAGAGGGCATCGGGTACGCGACGGCGGCGCAGGTGTCGATATCGTCGTGACTGTACCTGTCGGCAATCGCGGAGCCGAGTGCGACCGGCTCCGCGCACATCGACGCTCGACCGACGGACCGCGGGCAAGCTCACGCCCCCGTACACGGCGCCGTCGGTCGTTCGAACTCCAGCAGCCACGATACGTGCGCCCTCGAAGAAGTCCGGATCGAAGGTGCGCTCGTTCGTCTGTGCGATGTGCTCGACGAGAGCCCCGTCTTCGGACGAGAGCGGAGCGGTCTCCATAGCCGTACGACCGATCATCGAGCAATGGGGTTTCTGAACCACTGTCCCGAGTGATCGGCGAGTACTGTTCGGTTCGTACGCCTACCTGACGGAGCTCTCACCGACGAACTATCGAACTGATAGGGTTTCGACGGAGCCGGAAAACGTGACGGCCAGTTCTGAGCTGCATGTACTCGGCGCGCTGGTAAAGGAAACGTATATCAGGCGACCGGCGTTACCCGAAATCGAGGGCTGATAGCTCAGCCAGGCAGAGCATCTGGCTCTTAACCAGACAGTCGGGGGTTCAAATCCCCCTCAGCCCGCTCGCAGCCCGTTCTCTTCGGAGGCTTTTCGCGTTCTCAACCCACAGGGACAGAGCGGCGCGTTCGTGGCCGCTTCGAGATACCGGAACGCGACGTAGAATTTCGAATAGGAACGGTCTCCGATCGGTACCCGGAGCTGTCCGGCGGTTTGCAGCACTTGCGCGGTGCGATAAGCGGGGCCGGCCAGGGCCCCGACATCGAGTCGTGGAACGGCCTCGACCCGATCCACGACACGGTCGGTCACGTCGTTCACTTCCGTCGCTCGACCGCCCGAGACCGATCGCCGGCCCGGTCGGGCGATTCACAGTCCCGCCGCCCCGAACTCACCTGACGAATACGTTTTCAGAATCGGGACTATCCGAACCACTATTTCACCGTTCCATCAGGTATCTGGTATGAGCAACGTGGTGGGATATCAGGTCGCCGCGGTCGTGCTGGTCGTGCTCGTCGCCGGATGTGGCGGCCCGGGGGCGACTGACACTCCGACGCCGACGGACATTCGCTCCTCGCCGGCGACCGATACGCCGACTGAAAGTTCGGCGGAAACGGCGACGGATCCCGGGACGCCCGACTCACCGACGGCCACCCCTATACCCACGCCAACAGTGACTGCGACGTCGACACCGACACTCACACCCACACCGACGCCGACGCCCACTTCGACGCCGACGCTGACGGCCACTGCAACTCCCACCGTTACGAGGATTGCCTCTCCGACTGCGGCGGGGACGCCGACAGCAACGCCCACGGAAACTGCGGCGTCTCCCCCGGCCGCAACGCCGACGGTCACCCCGACCGCGACTGTGACGCCCACTCCGACCGAGACGCCGCCGCGGTCCGAGCGGACCGAGTTCCGCGTCGAGGTCGTCGAGGTGGTCGACGGGGACACCCTCGAGGTCGAGTACGCCGACGGCGAGACCGAGACGGTCCGCCTGCTCGGGGTGGACACGCCGGAGGTCCACACCGACACCGATCCGGCGGAGTGGTCCGGAATCCCCGACACCGAGGCCGGTCGCGCGCACCTGCGAGACTGGGGGCACAAGGCCAGCGAGTACGCCCGGACGGAACTCGAACGCGGCGAGGAGGTCCGCGTCGTCGTCGACTCCGAGGCCGACCGCCGGGGGTCCTACGGCCGACTGCTGGCCTACGTCTACGACGACGGCGACCTGTTCAACCTCGCGCTGCTCCGGCAGGGCTACGCCCGGATGTACGACACCGAGTTCGCCGAGCGCTCGCGGTTCGCCGACGCCGGGGCGACCGCGCGAGCGAACGACGTCGGCGTCTGGGGATTCGAGGGCGCCACGCGAACGCGGACCGCCACGGCGACTGCGACGCCGACGCCCACGCCGACCGCGACGCCCGCGGGCCCTTCCGACGCCGGCGGTGACGACCCGGCGGCCGCGCTCGCCATCACCGAGGTCCACGCGGACGCCGATGGCAACGACCACGAGAACCTGAACGACGAGTACCTCGTCCTCGAGAACACCGGCGACGAGGCCCTTGACCTCTCGGGGTGGGAGGTCCGCGACGAGGCGGATCACTCCTACCGGTTCCCGGCGGGGTTCACGCTCGACCCGGGTCAGCGCGTCACGCTGTACACCGGCAGCGGCGAGGACACCGGGACGGAACTGTACTGGGAGTCCGGCAGGGCGGTCTGGAACAACGGCGGGGACACGATCTACGTGTACGACGATCGGGGGACTCTCAGGATCGAGCGGTCGTACTCCTGAGGCGTCTGCTCGCGGGGACCGATCCGGCGTTCGGCGGCGGAGGTCAGGTCGCGTGGCCGAGCGATCGCTGCCCGACCTCCGGTCTGCAACACCGTCCGCGTTCGGGAATCGCTACGAGCGCGACCGGGAGGTGCGTCGCTCGACCAGTGCGGCCGCCGGGTCGTCGAGATCCGCGAGCAGTCCGAGGTGGCCGAGGGCGGGCTTGACCGACGTACGAGGCGCCCGCGTCGCCCGCTGGACTTCGAGCAGCGAGCCCGCGTCCGCGACGATGTCGCGCAGTCGCTCCGGGTCGACGCCGAGACCGTAGTACTCGACGACCGCGGCCGCGTCCGCGTCGTCGGGGAGTTCCAGTTGCCGCATGCTGTTTTCACTGCGTCTACAGGTGAAAATCAGTGTGGCTACACCTATTGGAGTGCGCGCGGGTCGCCGGCTCGAAACGTTTAGTGACCGGCGATTGCACCATCGCTCGTATGGCGTTCGACACGCTCACCTGCGAGAACTGCGGCGACGAGTTCAAAGCCACGAGCGGTGCCAACGCCGCCCAGGAGGGCTACTGTAGCCCGGCCTGCCCCACCGAGTCCGAGGGACTGATCTGAGTCACCCGTCGGGCTTGTAGTTGGGCGCCTCGTCGGTGATGACGACGTCGTGAGGGTGAGACTCCTGCCGGCCGGCCGAGGAGACCCGGACGAACTCCGACCGCTCCTTGAACTCGGGGATCGAGGGAGCGCCCACGTACCCCATCCCCGACTGCATCCCGCCGACGAGCTGGTGGAGTTCGCTCGCCAGACTCCCCTTGTAGGGGGTGGCGGCCTCGACGCCCTCGGGGACGAACTCCTCGTCGCTCTCCTCTTTGAGGTAGCGATCGCCGCCCCCGGACTGCATCGCGCCGACCGATCCCATGCCGCGGTACTGTTTGTACTTCTTGCCGTTCATCGTGATGACCCGGCCGGGAGCCTCGTCGGTGCCGGCGAAGTACGACCCGAGCATGACGGCGTCGGCGCCGGCCGCGATGGCCTTGATCGCGTCCCCCGAGTAGCGGATCCCGCCGTCGGCGATGACCGGGACGCCGTGCTCGGCGGCGACGTCGGCGACGTTCGCGACGGCCGAGATCTGGGGCATGCCCGCGCCGGAGACGACCCGCGTGGTACAGATCGACCCGGGACCGATGCCGACCTTCAGGCCGTCGGCGAAGTCGACCAGTGCCTCGGCGGCCTCGCGGGTCCCGATGTTGCCGACGACGACGTCGGCGTCGACGCGCCCGCTGATCGAGCGCGCGGAGTCGACGACGTCGCGGTTGTGCGCGTGCGCGCAGTCGATGAAGACGACGTCGGCGCCCGCCTCGTCGGCGGCCGTCGCGCGATCGTCCTCGAAGGGACCGACCGCGACGCCGACCCGGAGGCTCCCGTCGTCGGCGCGAGCGGCCTTGTCGTACTCGCGGCGCTGGAGGATCCCCTGCATGGTCATCAGTCCCGTCAGCGCGCCGTCGTCGTCGACGATGGGGACGCGCTCGATCTTGTGCTCGTACATCAGTTCGAGGGCCTCGCGGGGGGTGACTTCCTCGCTGGCAGTGATGACCTCGCTGGTCATCGCTTCGCTGACCTCGTCCCGGTCGGAGACCTCCAGGTACGGACGGATGTCGGTTCCCGAGATGATTCCGAGGACGGTGCCGTCGTCGTCGACGACGGGAGCGCCCGAGACCCCCTCGCGGTCCATCGTCTCGTCGACCTCCTGGACGGTCTGGTCGGGGCTGGCGGTGACGACGTCCCGGATGATCAGTTCGTCGGCACGTTTGACGCGCTCGACCTCGCTTGCGGTCTCCTCGACGGTCATGTTGCGGTGGAGGACGCCCAGGCCGCCGTGACGGGCCATCGCGATCGCCAGGTCGCTCTCGGTGACGGTGTCCATCGCCGCGGAGAGGACGGGGACCTCGAGTTCCACGTTCGTCGAAACGCGAGTCCGAGTGGCGGCCTCGTCGGGCTCGACGCTGCTCTCTTTCGGTTTCAGGAGCACGTCGTCGAACGTCAGCGCCTCCTCGACGCGGAGCTTCTCGGAGAACGTTCCCGGGGGAGTCTTCGCCATGTAAGCGGTGATAGCCCCCCGAGGAAAAACGTTGCGAGAACCCGCTTCGAGGTGACGTCAGAGCGGTATCGGATCCCGCGAACCTTGCCGTCCGGAACCGGCGGAGCTTCCGACCGATCGTCCGGTATTAGCACGAAAAGAGCGAACGAATAGACGACCGTTCGGATCTGAGTCGACACTGTTTCGTTCTTTGGGGGCACGTCTCACACAACGTTTATGCGTATCTGCATGATTCTTTACCGTATGGACTCCGCAAGTCCCGTTGGAGGTCGCGTCGGAATTCAGTCCGCCACCGCCGAGGACGTTTTTACACCGACTGGGAACTTTGCGGGGAAATCCGTCACGTGGCGCACGAATCCCGTCGACGCTTCCCCCGGGAACGCGACGACGCGACTGCGCCCGCGCTATCGCGACGGAGACAACCACCCGGCCGCCGGAGACGGCCACCGTGGCTGATCGATGAGCACGTCCCGTCACCCGGTCGCCCTCCGCCTGGAGCGACAGGTCGGCCGCGGTACGCGCCTACTCGGCACCGTGATGGCGCTGCCGCTGGTCGACGGCATCTTCCCCGCCCTCGTACTCGCCGGCGCGCTGACCGCCGCCGGTGGCAGCGCCCTCTCGATCACGGGCGTCCTCGAGGTCGGCCTGCTCGTGTTCGGCGGCAGTGCGACGCTCGCCGTCGTCCTCGCCGAGATGAAGGGCAGCCGCCGCCAGCGCGCCGCCGGCGTACTCGCCGTCGGTGCGCTGGTCGTCCCGCTCGCGGCCCTCGAAGCGGCGCTCGCGCCGACCCTCGAACAACTGCTCGCGATGGCCGTCTTCGAGCGGTTCGCGGCGCTGGTCATCTTCGCGATCGCGGCCAAGACCGCCAGTTCGACCGTCGGGGAGTGGATCCCGCGGCCCGGCGCGATCATCGGACTGGGTCTGGTGGCGAGCCTCGACGTCTCGGGTGTCGAACTCGTCGTCGATCCGAACCCGACGCTCGTGGGCGCCGCCGCGGCCGCTGCCGGCGTCGGCGTCCTGTTCGCGCTCGTCGTCGCCCTCGCCGGGCCGACGCTGCGGGGCCTGGTCGACCTCGACCGGTTCCGCTTCGGCAGCGCCGTCGCCCTGGGGATCCTTCCGCTGACGCTGCTCGGCGTCGTCCCGAGCGATCGCCCGCTCGCGCTGGCGGTTCTCGGCGTGACCTGCCTGCTGTCGCTCGATCCCGACTCCGAGGAGGAGGCGACCGACGCCGCCGCTCCCGACCGAGGCCCGGACCCGGATCTGGATTCGGACCCGAGAACGGACTCGGGCTCGGAGTCGGTTCCCGGGTCGCCCGCCGGAGCCGATCCGGCGGAGTCGGAGACCGGAGCGGGACCGGAGCCGGAACCAACCCCGGCTCCGGGGACCGCCTCGGCGGCTGGCGTCTGCGGGGCCGAGCCGCCGACCCCCGAGGCTGTCGACGAGAGCGGTACGCTCGCCGACGGCGACGAGGACGGCGAGACGGGCCGCGATCCCGAGCGGGTTCCGTGGCTTTAACGCCGTCGCGCTCCGCCGTCCGGTATGAGCCAGAACCGCGTCGTTCAGGGGCGGATGGTGACCCCCGAGAGTCTCGGAGAGATGATCGAGGGCGAGTCGATCATGGACGCCGAGGCGATCGAAGACGCCGACCGGGACTGCCCCCAGTGCGGCGGTGACGTCCTGAAAGTGGGGTACATGCCGAGCATCACCGCCTTCGTGACCGGATACAAGTGCCAGGAGTGTGACTGGCAGGAGCGCGAGACCGAGGAGTGAGCCCGGAAGGGCGGCGCGATCCGGCGAACGGGGATCGACGACCGGCGCTCGCGTCTGCCCGCGGCTCCGTCCCCGGATCGGTGGCCTCGGGACCGCTCCCCGAACCGAAACCGCTTTAGGGCGGATCGCCCTTGTCCGAGACGCGGGGACGTGGCCAAGCCAGGCATGGCGACTGACTCCAGAGGCCACGCGCCCGGGACGAGACTCCAGACTGATATACCGAGCGGCCGGCTGATCACCGACCGCGTTGACGACCCTCTGGAGTTCCGAGGCGCAACCGGAGATATCAGTCGATCGGGGGTTCAAATCCCTCCGTCCCCATTCTGATCTTTACCTTTTTGATTAGCCGAGAGAGTATCGTTTAGCGACTGTTCGTTCTGGACGTCCGTAGGTTCGGCGACGTCGAGGCGGCCGATAGAGGGTCTGCGGCGCTCTTCGAGGCGCTCGCGGTCGCCAGCGACGTCGTAGCTAGCGGTAGACGGAGAGCGTGTGTATAACACGCTGTCTGTTCTCAGTCTCACAGATCGCTCTTGGCCAGACTCGTCCGCCAGAGGATTCCGCCACCGCTCACGATCAGGAGCAGGCCGAGCGGAGCGAGAAGAATCACGGCCGGGACTGTACACGTGTTCACCCCACCATCGGGCGTGTAGAGCAATCGGCCGTCCTCGTACCCGACAAATTCGACGCCACCGGGAGGCTCGCCATGGTACCCGGCGTCCGAACAGGCGACTGTCCCACCGAGCCCGAATCCGACGAGAATCGACACGAGTCCCCCGATCCAGCAGACGGCGACTGCTGTGTCGGCGGTCCCCATCGATCGGATGATTTGGGCGATTTTCCAAAAGCATTCGCTACAGTGAAACCACTGTTTGAACGATACGTGGCCCGCGTCTGGCAGCGAATACCTGAAGAGAACGACACAGAGCGTGTGGGTTGTATTACCTGGCGGTAGCACCAATGATGCGTACCCGTCGTCACCGCAGGCCAAAGACGGCGAGACACGTTATCCAGTCGTCCCCATTCGGGTTTGGGACGTTGATTGCCGCTGAGTACGCTCCCGAATTGAGCGTGGCCGACTCGGTGATGTATCCGACGACCGTTTCGACGCTCCACGTCTCCGAGTCGCCGGATGCGACCGTCAGCGTCCCGCCACCAGACCACTCCTGTTCAATCTCGGACCAGCCGGACGCGCTCTTCTTCCGCACCGACCACGAGTACGGGTCGAACGAAAGGTCGGTTGCTGACTCGTTCGCGAGGGTCAGTTCGAGCGAGTCGGGCGCGTCACCGACTGTCGGCGATGGAAGGAGGTACACTGGGGCCGAATCGGTCTCGACCGTCTGCGAACACACAGTAGCGTCCCCACCATCGTACGGCGGGCACTCGAAGCTCGCAATCTCGTCTGCCGATACTGGCGTTGCCGTTGGGGCTGTAGATTGCTCCACCTCACGAGAGGTACAGCCACTGAGGAGCGTACTTCCTATGCCTACCGCGTAGAGGACCGCACGCCGGGACCAAGGGCGATCCATGTCAATGGTTTGGTTTCTGAGTGAGATATAGTTTCAGGGCAAAGAGACCGCAACTCCTGCTACACACGCGGCGCGTGTCTATCAGTACGGCAGGGCCTATCGCCACCGACTTTCGACCGTCGTTCGGTATCGGAGGCCGAGCACAGAGGTATTGAACTGCTGGATGGTCGTCGGTGAGAGTTCCACGCGGGATATTCGGTGGTAGCCGACGCCTCACTGCCGCGTCTGGCGGTAGATCTCCAGGGCGTCGGAGATGTCGAATTGGCCGTCGTCGTTGACGTCGAACCGGCCGGGGACGTGGTTCTCGTCGGAGACGCTGCCGGCGTTCTTGACAGTTAGCGTCGCGGTCACGTCGCTGTCCGGATCGACCGTCAGCGTGTAGTCGCTGGCCTCGACGACGCGGCGGTCGAATCCGGGCACGTCGCCCGGGACGACTTCCAGCGCTCCGAGGTCGACGTCGAGCGAGACGGTCTCGGTCTCGCCGGGTGCGAGACTGACGCGCTCGTAGCCGACGACCCGCTGGTCGCGGTGCATGACCGAGCCGTAGGACTCGGTGTTGTACAGTTCGACGATGTGGTCGCCGGCGACGTCGCCGGTGTTGGTCACGTCGACGGTGGCCGTGACGGTCCGGTCGCCGGACGGCCGCCCGATCGTCGACGGTGACACCGAGAGGTCCGCGTACTCGAAGTCGGTGTAGGAGAGGCCGTGGCCGAACGGGTACAGCGGCTCGTGGAGGTTCGACGAGCGGGCGGTGTGCCGGACCGGACCGTGGCCGACCTCCTGGGGCCAACTGAAGCCGAGTCGGCCCGAGGGGTTGTTGTCACCCAGCAGCGTCTCGGTGACGGCCGTACCGCCGCCACTGCCCGGTTGTCCGGCGAACAGTAGCGCGTCGAGTTTCTGGAAGGTCTGCCGGCCGCCGCGGGGCGCGCCCGCGTACTCGACCCCGATGACGGGGGTGTCGTCGCTCGTGTTCGCGACGACCGTGTCGACGATCTCCTGCTGGGCGTCGGCGAGTTCGAGGGTGTCGCGGTCGCCGAAGCCCTCGTTGTGGGGACCCTCACCGAGGACGACGACGACCGCGTCGGCGTTCGGAGCGGCGCTCTCGACGTCGCTGCGCTGCTGATCGGTGAAGCCGTAGTCGCCGTTCTCGCTGTTGGTGTCCTCGGGGACGTCCCACCACTGGGACTTCTCGAAGTCCGTCGGCACGTGGGTCACCTGGCTGCTGGACAGCGCCGCCTCCAGCTCCTCGATCATCGTCGATCCGGCCGGACGGGGCCCGCCCTCGGAGAGCGATCCGCCTTCGATGCCTTGCCAGCCGAGCGTCCAGCCGCCGTGTTGCATCAGGATGCGGTTCTCGATGCCGGTCTCGGGGTCGACGCCGGGACCGGTCACCAGCACGCTCTCGTCGCCCGACAGCGGCAGGATCGGATCGCCGCGTTCGGTCGCGGGCTCGTTTTTCAGCAGGACCATCGACTCGCGGGCGAGGTCGGTCGCCATCGACAGCGACTCGTCGTTGCCCACGAGGTCGGCGACCTGGGATTCGTCGGCGTAGGGGTCCTCGAACAGGCCGAGGTCCTCTTTGAGTTCGAGGATGCGCCGGACCGACTCGTCGATGCGGTCCCCGGAGAGTTCGCCCTCGGCGACCAGTTCCTCGACGAACGTGACGAACTGGCCGGGCGTGACGCTGTCCTCGTTGGTACTGCCGAGCATGGCCATGTCCACGCCGGCCTCGATGGCGGCTTTGGTGGCCATCTTCTTGCCCTCCCTCGTGTCGGGGAAGTAGTCGTGGAGGGAGATCATCCGGTAGAGGTCGTTCCAGTCGGTGAGGGTGACGCCCTCGAAGCCGTACTCCTCCCGGAGGACCTCGGTCAGCAGCCAGTGGGAGGCGTGGGCGGGGACGCCGTTGACCGAACCGCTGTTGACCATGACCATGCCCGCGCCCTCGTCGAGCGCGACCTCGAACGGTGGGAGCAAGGTTTCGCGGAGGTCACGGAGCGACGTTTCGGCCGCCGCGCGGTCGTTGCCGTTGTGTGGCGCCTCGTAGCCGGCGAAGTGCTTGACCGTCGACGTGACGCGGTCGTTGCTCTCCAGGGCGCGCCGCCGGGCGAGCGACACGTCGCCGAGCAGTTTGGGATCCTCGCTGATCCCCTCGAAGTACCGGCCCCAGCGGGGGTCGCGCTGGAGTTCGACTGTCGGCGCGAACGTCTCGTGACAGCCCGTCGCTGCGATCACGTCGGCGGTGTGCTGTTCGGCCTGCTCGATCAGGTCTACGTCGCGGGTCGCACCCATGTTGAGGCGCTGTGGGAGCATCGTCGCGCCGTCGACGTAACACGCGCCGTGAACGCCGTCGATGCCGAAGAAAAACGGGATGCCGTGTTCGGAGTTCTCGACGTTGTACTCCTGGAGGGCGTTGATCCGTGACACCAGTTCCTGGGGATCGAACGTCGGCGGGTTCGACCCGCCGGAGAGTACCGATCCGGCACCGAGCGACGAGAACAGGTCGCCGACGGCGTCTACGTCGAAGATATCGGGCGCGTCACCCGACGGATCGAGCGATCCGATGGCCGGCTGGATCATCTGCCCCGCCTTCTCGGCGACCGACATCCCCTCGATGAGTTCGTCGATCGACCGGCCCTGTGCCGCGACGCCCGCGCTTGCGCCGACGGCCACCGCCGTCGCCCCTGTCGCCTTCATGAACGTCCGCCGCGAGGGTCCGCCACCGATAGACGGCGTACCCCGTTGGTCGCTGTCGTTACCCATCGTGGACAGAACGTCCAGTAGCTAGTTTATAAAAATTCGTCAAACTGTAACCGCTAGTATTATTGACTTCATCAATCTTATCATGGCGGGAACGTCCGAATACTGAACGGGACAACGGTTAAGTACGGAATCACGTCGAACGTTCGAGCACAGCGGCGTACGGGCCTGAACGCCGAGGCGGCTTTTCGAACAGTTCTCTTCCCCGTCGTGCTCCGGCCGTGGTACTCTTGGTGCGCTGCGACCGCTCGGAGTCGCCGCCGTCGAGATCGGCGCCCGGGCGGACCGTCCCCGGGGCTCTCGCGCCTGCTGTGAATCCCGCGAGCGCGAGGACAGTCTGCCGCTCCGAGTACTGGGACCCCCGCGCCTGCGGCACTCGTCTCTCGCGAATCCGGTCTCTCACCGCGAGAACACTCGTCGGTCACGTAGACGTGAGAGACACGCGGCACGCGTCCCACAGAGAGCCGCCGAGCACGCCCGGACGATTCCGATCTGTCGGAACAAGTAGGAGCCGCCGGGAGAGAACCGCGGGTGAGCCGGCTCTCTCGCTCCCGTTTCGGAAGTATCAGTAGCGATCCGTGAGCGGAGCCAGAACCCGCCGATAGAATAAGTTCGCAAATCAGACAATCTATTTGGGTATCCGGCAGATGTCCTTGTCGGATTGAACAGTATTAATATATCAAGGCCACGACCGTCTGATCATGAACAGGTCCAATGAGGACTGGTGGCCGAATCGGCTGGATTTGGAGACTCTCGACCAGAACGCTCGCTCGGCGGATCCGAGAGGCGAGGAGTTCGACTACGCCGAGGCGTTCGAGACGCTCGACTTCGAGGCCGTCAAGGCGGAGATCGAGGAGGTGATGACGACCTCGCAGGACTGGTGGCCGGCCGACTACGGTCACTACGGGCCGCTGTTCATCCGGATGGCTTGGCACAGCGCCGGCACGTACCGGACCAGCGACGGCCGCGGCGGCGCGTCCGGCGGCACGCAGCGCTTCGCGCCCCTCAACAGCTGGCCCGACAACGCGAACCTCGACAAGGCGCGCCGGCTGCTCTGGCCGGTCAAGCAGAAGTACGGAGACAAGCTCTCGTGGGGCGACCTGATCGTCCTGGCCGGGAACGTCGCGCTGGAGTCGATGGGGTTCGAGACGTACGGCTTCGCCGGCGGGCGCGAGGACGCCTTCGAGCCCGACGAGGCCGTCGACTGGGGACCCGAAGACGAGTGGGAAGAGTCCGAGCGCTTCGACGAGGAGGACGAACTCGATCAGCCCCTCGCCGCGACCGTGATGGGGCTCATCTACGTGAACCCGGAGGGACCCGACGGCAATCCGGATCCGGAGTGGTCGGCCGAACGGATCCGCCAGTCGTTCAGCAAGATGGCGATGAACGACGAGGAGACGGCCGCGCTCATCGCCGGCGGGCACACGTTCGGGAAGGTCCACGGCGCCGACGACCCCGACGAGCACATGGGTCCCGAACCCGAGGCGGCCCCCATCGACCAGCAGGGCCTCGGCTGGGAGAGCAGCCACGGCTCCGGCAAGGGCAGCGACACGATCACCAGCGGGATCGAGGGCCCGTGGAACGCCACGCCGACCCAGTGGGACATGGGCTACCTCGACAACCTGCTCGACCACGAGTGGGAAGCGGAGAAGGGCCCCGGCGGCGCGTGGCAGTGGACCACGAAGAGCGGCGAACTCAACGGCGTCGCACCGGGCACCGAGGATCCGTCGGAGAAGGAAGACGTGATGATGCTGACGACGGACGTCGCTCTGAAGCGGGACCCGGACTACCGGGAGATCATCGAGCGCTTCCGGGAGAACCCCCGCGAGTTCCAGGAGGCCTTCGCGAAGGCGTGGTACAAGCTGATCCACCGCGACATGGGTCCGCCGGAGCGGTTCCTCGGCCCGGAAGTCCCGGACGAGGAGATGCTGTGGCAGGATCCCGTCCCCGACGCCGACTACGGGCTGATCGGTGACGAGGAGGTCGCGGAGCTCAAGGAGGCGATCCTCGATTCGGAGCTGTCCGTCTCCCAGCTGGTCAAGACCGCCTGGGCGTCGGCGTCGACGTACCGCGACAGCGACAAGCGCGGCGGCGCGAACGGGGCCCGGATTCGCCTCGAACCCCAGCGGAGCTGGGAGGTCAACGAGCCGGAGGAACTGGAGACGGTGCTGGGAACCCTCGAAGGGATCCAGCAGGAGTTCAACGACTCGCGCTCGGACGGGACGAGAGTCTCGCTCGCCGACCTGATCGTCCTGGGCGGCGACGCGGCCGTCGAGACGGCTGCGAAGGACGCCGGCTACGACGTGGACGTGCCGTTCGAACCGGGCCGCACGGACGCCTCGCAGGAACAGACCGACGTCGAGTCCTTCGAGGCGCTCGAACCGGACGCCGACGGGTTCCGGAACTACCTCGCGGACGAGAGCGACCGATCGACGGAGGAGCTACTGGTCGACAGGGCGGACCTCCTGGACCTGACGGCTCCCGAGATGACCGCGCTGGTCGGCGGGATGCGCGCGCTCGGCGCGAACTACAAGCGATCCGAACTCGGCGTCTTCACCGACCAGCCGGGCACGCTGACCAACGACTTCTTCGTGAACCTGCTCGACATGGACTACGAGTGGGAGGGCGCCGAGGCGTCCGGGGAATCCGAGTCCGGGGACATCATGGAGCGGGAAGCGCCCTCGGACGCTCAGGAGATCTACGAACTGCGCGACCGCGAGACCGGCGAGGTCGAGTGGACGGGCACCCGCGTGGACCTCGTCTTCGGATCGAACGCCCGGCTCCGGGCCATCGCGGAGGTGTACGGTAGCGACGGCGGCGAGGAGGAGTTCGTCCACGACTTCGTCGACGCGTGGCACAAGGTGATGACTCTCGATCGCTTCGACCTCGAGTAACCCGACCCGTACACCGAGTCGGTAGTCGCGTACGACGTCTCGCTGGAGCGTGACCGGGGATCCCGGTCCGGCTCCGAGACGAGAGCGGGAACGTTATCGAGTGGGGCCGACGGCCGCGGCTCGTCCCGAGAACCGTTTTTGCGGATCGGAACCAACGGGAGCTATGGACGCACACCAGCTGATCGAGCTCGGTCTCCACTACGTCGCGATGCTGTTTGCGGTGTTCCTCGTGCTCTTGGTCGTGCGGACGCTCGTCGGTTCGGTCGGATTCTGGATCGAACTCGGCATCGTCGTCGTCGTCGCTGCGGCGTACCGGCCCGTCGTCCGCAACCTGGGTATCGCACCCGCCGCCTGGGAGGGCTGAGTCGACGCGCCTCTCGGGAGCGTCGACTCACGACCCGCGGTCCCGTCGCTCCAGTGGGAAGACGCGCGCGGAGTGACAGTCCCGGCGACGTCAGTACGACTGGCACTCCATCTCGGGCGGTTCGACCGGGTCGACCTCCCCCCAGGAGTGGTAGTCGACGACGCCCTCGGCGAACTCGATCCGCCGCAGGTAGCCGGTCTCGACGCTCACGTAGTAGGTGACGTCCTCGTCGTAGTCGTTCGACCCCTCGGCGGGGAGGGCGAAGACGTACGTCTCCTCCCCGTCGAGGGTGGTCCGGCCCGCCGCCGTGATCTCGGGGTCGGCCTCCGCGTCGCTCTCGTAGCGCTCCGGATCGACCTGGGAGTCACCGCCCGGAACCTGATCGTCTCCCGCGTTCTCGAGACACCGGCCCTCGTCCGGGAAGACCGTGTACGTGTTCCCGTCGACGCTGTGGGACTCGACCGTCCAACCGTCCGCCTCCGTGCGCGTGTAGGTGTCGCCGTCGTGGTAGCGCACCGCGATGACCTGCTCCCGGTCGTCCAGGGTGATCTCCATCGCGTACGATGGCTCGAACCGGACCACGTCGCTCAGTTTCGGTCCGCTCTCCTCGATCGTCTCGGCGCTCTCGCCGGACTCGTCGTCCGTCGCTGTGTCGGTCCTCTCCCCGCTGGGATCGTCGGTCGGAGTCCCAGTCTCGGTCGTCTCGCTATCGTCGCTCGGCTCCTCGTCGGCCCCGCACCCGGCCAGCGGGAGCGCGGCGGCCGCCGCCAGGACGAACCGTCGTCGTATCGTGTCATGTGTTGACACACGATCCCGCAAAGTGTGTCTCTTCTGACGACGGATCTGCGGCCGATAGTCCAGATCGGGGCGCTCGTTAGTTCAAACTGCTTCGGGAGGAATTCCCGCGCCCGCTCGCGGGTCCGGGGAGGCCGGGTGGGACCAGCTGCTACAGGGTGGCCGGTATTCCCGTCGCCGCACCCGTCACTCCTCGTCGTCGTCCGCCTTCATCTCCCCGAGGCGGTCGACGAGTTCCTCGGTGGAGCTGTCGCCGTCGACCGACACCTCGCCCTCGTGGTCGTGTTCGTGGACGTTGATCCCCTCGCCGCCCTCGTCGGTGTCGACCTCCTGGTTCTCCTGTTCGGACTCGTCGTAGCTTCCGAATCCCATCACTAGCCCGGGGCGATCCGGCCTGAAAAGGAGCGCGGTTCCCGAACCGTCCCGAACGCGACGAAACGACCGCTCGGGGGCGCGGTCGGGGCCGGTCGCCGACCGTGCGAAGGTTCACCACGGTTCGGGCCGTACCCGGTCCCGTGAGTGGGCTCGTCGCCACCCTGCAGATCGGCGAGCGACCGCCGCTGGGCGGCGGTCTGCGCCCGGCGGTCGTCGCACACCTCTACGGCGGCTCCCTGCCCCGGTTCGTCGTCCACGAGGTCGGCGACGACGGGACGATGCGCCGCGTCGAGGGAGCCTACGCCCCGGAGTTCGACGCCGATCCGGCCTACCCGGTGACGGACCTCCTGCTGGCGACGCGGCGCGAGGGGTCGGCGGCGGCCCAGCGGCTGACCGTCCTTTCCCGGAAGGCGGCGGCCAACTACGGGCGGTCGTTCCGCGAGATGGTCTTCGAGAGCGCCGTCGCCCGCGGAGCGCCGGGCTACGGCCGGCTCTTCGAGGCGCGCAGCCAGCTCGAGGCCCACCCCTACGAGGGGGTGATCGCTGTCACCTTCCTCCCGGGAGTCGACGCCGTCGTCCGGACCTCGATCGCGGACAACGTCGCCCGGATCGGCCCCACCGACGCGACGCTCGCGGACGGCGAACCTGCGGGGAGCGGCGAGTGAGCGTCCGGGTCGCCGCCGATCGATCCGCCGACCGCCCCGGGGAGCGATCACTTCCGCCCCGGGCTCAACAGCTACATACGAGCGGCCGTGGAGTCGGGGTATGAGCCGGCCGCGTGGCGATCGGGTCGTCCTCCACGTGGACGTGGACTGCTTCTACGCCGCCTGCGAGCGGCGCCGCGAGCCAGCGCTGATCGGCGAGCCGATCGTCGTCGGCATGGGCTACGAGGACGGCGAGTCGACCGGCGCGGTCGCGACGGCCAGCTACGAGGCCCGCGAGCACGGCGTCGAGAGCGCGCAGGCCGTCTCGCGGGCCCTCGAACTCCTCCCGCGCGCGGAGGACGCACCCGACGGCGCCGAACCGGTCGGCCACTACCGCCCCGTCGACATGCCCTTCTACGAGTCGGTCAGCGAGGAGGTGCGGGCGGTGCTGCACGACGTCGCCGACACCGTCCGCGAGGTGAGCATCGACGAGGCGTACCTCGACGTGACCGACCGCGTCGGCTGGCACAGCGTCGGGGTCTTCGCCGAGAGCCTCAGGGAGCGCATCGGGGAGACCGCGGGCGTCACTGCCAGCGTCGGCGTCGCCCCCGACATGGCGACCGCCAAGGTCGCGAGCGACCACGACAAGCCCGACGGCCTCGTCGTCGTCGAACCCGGCGAGGTCCGCGAGTTCCTCGCGCCGCTGCCGGTCGGCCAACTCCACGGCGTCGGCCCGGTGACCGCCGGCGAACTCGGCGAGATGGGGATCCACACGGCGGGCGATCTGGCGGCCGCCGACCCGGGGGCGCTGGCCGAGCGCTTCGGCGAGCGCGGCCGGGAGATCCACGCCCGGGCGAACGGTCGCGACGACCGGGACGTCGAACCCGTCGGCCGGCCCAAGAGCCTCTCCCGGGAGTCGGCGTTCCACGACCCCACCGACGACGTCGACCGGATCCGCGAACGCTTCGCTGACCTCGTCGCGGACGTCGTCGCGCGCGCCGAGGACCGCGGCGCGCTCTACCGGACCGTCGGGATCAAGGTGGTCCGCCCGCCGTTCGAAGTGAACACCCGCGAGCGGTCGCTGTCGGGACCGGTCGCGGACGCCGACCTCGTGCGGTCGGTCGTCGCCGACCTCGCGGCGGAGTTCGAGGGCGACACCGTCCGCAAGGTCGGCGTGCGCGTCTCCAATCTCTCGTTCGACGCCGCCACGCAGGCCGACCTGCGGGGGTGGGCCGAGGGCGAGAGCGGGACCGACGACGCCGACGAGAGCCGTGACGGCCGGGGGACGGACGCGGGGCTCCGCGGGCAGACCTCGCTCGTCGACTTCCTCGGCGCGGATCGTTAAGCCGCCGGCCGCACAACGTCGTCGCATGAATCACCTCCAGCGGGCACCCGAGGACGAGGGCTACCGGCTCCCCCGACACGCCCACATCGTCGTCTACGACGACCGGGAGGGCGACGACCTGCTGACGGTCTACGACTGCGGGGCCGCCCAGAAGCCCCCCTCCGCGCAGTTCATCGGCCACCTCGTCCGGGTCGCGGCCGCCGCCGAGACCGAGCGGACCCCGACCGGGTGCGTCGTCCGCCTGCGCGAGGGCGGTCGACTGGTCGAGCAGGCCGACGACGAGTGGGTCGTCAGGCCCGCGTAGCGGGGCCAGCGTTTCAGGACCCGGCGCCCTCCGGCGAGTCCGGCACGCGGTCGCGCAGTTCCGTCCGGCGGATCTTCCCGGTCACCGTCTTCGGGAGTTCGTCGACGAACTCGATGTCCCGGGGGTACTCGTGGGCCGCGAGCTCCGTCCTGACGTGGTCCCTGATGTCGTCTTTCAGGTCCTCGCTCGGCTCGTCGTCCCCCGAGGGGACGACGAAGGCCTTCACGACGTTCCCCCGCTCGGCGTCGGGCTTGGGGACGACAGCGGCCTCCGCGACGGCGTCGTGCTCGCCCAGCGACGACTCCACCTCGAAGGGACCGATCCGGTAGCCCGCGGAGACGATCACGTCGTCGGCCCGTCCCTCGAACCAGAAGTAGCCGTCCTCGTCGCGGTACCCGAGGTCCCCCGAGAGATACCAGTCGCCGACGAAGCAGTCGTCGGTCTTCTCGGGGTGCTCCCAGTAGCCGGCGAAGAAACAGGGGAAGTCGCCGCGCTCGGCGATGACGCCCGTCTCGCCGGCCGCCAGTTCCTCCCCGGTCTCGGGATCGACGACGGTGGCCGTCACGCAAGGGAGGGGTTTGCCCATGCTCCCGGGGCGGACCTCCATCTCCGGGTAGTTGTTGATGATCATGTTGCCCGTCTCGGTCTGGCCGTAGGTGTCGAGGATGGTCACGCCCAGCGCGCGCTCGCCCCACTCGACGACGCCGGCCGACAGCGGTTCGCCGATCGACAGCGCGTGCCGGAGGTCGTGGTCGACGCCGTCGAGGACGGCCTCCTCCTCGCGGAGCATCCGGTAGGCCGTCGGCACCGAGAACAGCACGGTGATCGGGTATTCGTCGAGCAGCGCGGCCCACGCCGCGGGGTCGAACTCCCCCTCGTAGGTGAAAAGCGAGGTCCCCCAGTACCACGCGCCTAGCGTGTTGATCGGGCCGGTCAGCCAGCCCAGGTCCGCCGTCGACCAGTAGAGGTCCTCGTCGGTCAGGTCGACCGCGAGCTTCTGGGTGAGCGCGACCCCCGCGACCCACCGGTGTTTGTGGAGTACGCCCTTCGCCGGCCCGGTCGTCCCGGAGGTGTAGTACAGCAGGGCGTCGTCCTCGCCGCTAGTGTCGACGGCCTCGAAATCTGAGTCGCCGCCCGCGACCGCGTCGTGGTAGTCGACGTCGTCGTGGCCGACGCTCTCGCGGTCGACGACGATCACCTCCTCGACGCTCTGGGCCTCCTCGAGGGCCTCCCCGACCGTCTCGCGGTTCTCCGGGGTGGTGAGCACCACCCGCGCGCCGCAGTCGTCGAGGCGGTAGGCGATCCCCTGGGGACCGAACCGCTCGTTGACGCTCCCCCAGACGGCGCCGGCCTTCAGCGTGCCGAGCATCGCCGCGTAGTGCTCGGGGATCCGGGGCATGTACGAGAACACCCGGTCGCCGCGGTCGACCCGGTCGGAGAGAGCGTCGGCGAACCGGCTCGACCGGTCGCGCAGCTCGCCGAAGGTGACCGTCTCGCTGGCTCCGCCGTCGGCGTCGGGGGCCTCGCTGCCGGTCCACTCGAGGGCGACGCGGTCCGGATCGCGCTCGGCGTGTCGGTCACACGTCTCGTGTGCGACGTTCAGCGACCCCGGGGCGTCCCGGTCGGCGTCCGCGTACACGTCGTCCCAGGAGAACTCCGACCGGTCCGCTACGGGATCGAACTCGTTCCAGTCCATGTGATAGCACTCCTCACCCTGTCACTTAGCGATTTACGAACTGACACATCAGAGAGAACGTATTTCTGGCCGACACGAAGGGCGTTTACTCTCATTATCTATTGTAAGAATAATACTATCTATATCGTAAGTTTACTTATCCCGGACGTGATACAGCCGTGGAATAGAATGAACTACAGGAGCGTCGCGGAGTTGAACGAGGAGGTACGCGGACTCGGGCAGACGCTGGCGAAGGACGTCGACCTGGTTGTCGGGATTCCTCGGTCCGGGCTCCTGGTCTCGAATCTCCTCTGTCTGTACCTCGATCGGCCGATGACCGACGTCGACGGTCTCGCCGCGGGGCGGGTGATGTCGACGGGGAACCGGTACGACGACGGCGAGCGCTTCGAGGACGTCGAGCGAGCGGTGATCGTCGACGACTCCGTCGACACCGGCCGCCAGATGGAGGCGACGCAGGACCGCGTCGCCGACCTCGACCTCCCGTTCGAGGTGGAGTACGCCGCCGCCTACGTCACCCCCGGCGGGCACCGGTACGTCGATCACTACGGCGAAGTGGTCCAGAAGCCGCGGATCTTCGAGTGGAACCTGATGCACCACCCCATGATCAGCAACTTCTGCGTCGACATCGACGGGGTGCTCTGCCGGGATCCGACCCGCCTCGAGAACGACGACGGCGACGGCTACCGGGAGTTCCTGGAGACGGTCGCCCCGACGGTCGTCCCCAGCGAACCGATCGGCTGGCTGGTCACCTGCCGCCTGGAGAAGTACCGCGACGCCACCGAGGCCTGGCTCGCGAGACACGGCATCGAGTACGAGAACCTGGTGATGATGGACCACCCCAGCAAGGAGGCCCGACAGCGCGCGGGCGACCACGCCGAGTTCAAGGCGGAGGTCTACCGGGAGACCGGCCCGGCCCTCTTCGTCGAGAGTTCCGCCGGGCAGGCGGCCGCCATCTCCGAGGCGACCGGGAGACCCGTCTTCTGTTACGACGAAAACCGGATGCTCCAGCCCGACAGCCTCTCGCGGGCGCGCCAGCAGGGCGGCGAGTACCTCTCGCGGTTCCGCGACGATCCCGTCGGGTTCTCGCTGCTGGCCGGCAGACACGTCCTCCGGGAGTCGTACTACCGGGCCCGCCTCGCCGCCCGAGAGTACCGCGGCTGATCGATCCGGGGCCGGCACGGCGTCCGCCGGGCGTCTGACGGATCGTTATGTCCCCGCGCGCGAACTCGACCACATGGACGACGAGACCGTCACGGTCGCGGAGGGAAGCGCCGGCCGGGCGTCGAGCGGTCCGCGAGCGGTCGCGACCCGCCGCGCCGGCGAACTGTGTCGCCCGCCGTCGAGGTCCCCGTGGACCGGGGACGACCGGCGGCCGATCCCGCTGCTCCGGACGGATCGAAGCGCGCGCGGAACTCCCCGCGGTAGCTCGTACCGATGACCGACGAACCGACCATCGAGGTGGGCGAGACCGAGGACGGATCGGTCGACCTCCCGATCATCGACCTGCTCACCGGCCGCGGGTTCGTCACCGGGAAGTCGGGGTCCGGGAAGTCCAACACCGCGTCGGTCATCGCCGAGAAGCTCCTGGACCGGGGGTACGGCCTCCTGCTGGTCGACCTCGACGGGGAGTACTACGGGCTGAAAGAGCAGTACGAACTCCTGCATGTCGGCGCCGACGAGGAGTGCGACATCCAGGTGAGCGCCGAGCACGCCGAGAAGATCGCCGAGATGGCGCTGGGCAACAACGTGCCGATCATCCTCGACGTCTCCTCGTTTCTCGACGAGTCGGAGGCCGCCGACCTGCTGACCGAAATAGCCAAACAGCTCTTCGCCAAGGGGAAAAAGCGCAAGAAGCCGTTCCTGCTGGTCGTCGAGGAGATTCACGAGTGGATCCCCGAGGGCGGCGGTATGGGCGAGTGCGGGCGGACGCTCGTGAAGGTCGCTAAACGGGGGCGGAAACACGGGCTGGGGGTCGTCGGCATCAGCCAGCGGCCCGCCGACGTGAAAAAGGACTTCATCACCCAGTGCGACTGGCTGTGCTGGCACCGCCTGACCTGGCGCAACGACACGAAGGTGGTCAAGCGAGTGCTCGGCAGCGAGTACGCCGAGGCCGTCGAGGGACTGGACGACGGCGAGGCGTTTCTCGTCACAGACTGGTCCGGCGAAACCCGCCGCGTGCAGTTCCACCGCAAGCAGACCTTCGACGCCGGCGCCACGCCGGGACTGGAGGACTTCGAGCGCCCCGACCTCAAGAGCGTCAGCGCCGACCTCGTGGGGGAACTGGAGTCGATCACCGACGAGCAGCGCCGCCGGGAGGACCGCATCGAGGAACTCGAGCGGGAACTCCGGGAGAAGGAGCGCCGCATCGAGATCCTCGAGCGGGACCTGGAGGAGGCCCGGGACCTCTCTCAGATGGCCGACCGGTTCGCCGAGGCCCTGTTCGACCACCCCGGCCGCTCCCGGATGCAGTTGCGATCCGAGCGGGGGACCGAACGGGACGAGCCGGCACACACCGCAGACGGAGGTTCGGGGGACGGCGGCGACGCCGACGCCGGTGTTGACCCCTCCGACGCGCCGGACGCCACCGGGGACGCCGACGCCCGGCGCGCGGTCGAACCCGCCCCCTCGGAGCAGGCGACGCTGGAGGAGAATCCCGGCACCGAGTACGACCCGGGCGTCGAGTGGCCCGACCCGCCGCTCGACGACGGCGGACGCTCGGTCGGCGGAGACGCCACCGCCGACGCGCGCTCCGAGGACCGCCCGAGCGGCGGCCGGATCGTCTCCACCGCCGACGGCGGGCGACCGGACGAGCGCGACGAGAGCGACGAGAGCGACGGGGAGGCCGACCGCCCCGTGGTCCGCCGCGTCCGAGAGGTCCTCTCAGGACTGGAGCCCGGGTCGCGCCGGTTGCTCGCGCGCTACCGCGAGGACGGCCCCTGCTCGCCGCTCGACGCCCACGTCGCCGCCGCTGCCGGACCTCGTCGCGGCCGCCCACGACGGCCGCCTCTCCGAGGCCGAGGTCGAGCGGACCGTCGCCGCCATCGAGGACGGACTGCTCGACGAGTAGCGGCGGGACCGACGCCCGTGCGTTTTTGCCCTCCCGCACGCCCGGGATCGTATGGAGCTGGAGTGTACCGTCTACGGTCCGCTTCGGGGGGCGACCGGCGAGAAGACGGTGACCGTCGAGTTCGGAGGCGGCACCGTCCGGGACGCCCTCGCGGCGTTCGTCGCGGCCTACCCCCGCGCCGAGTCGCAGCTGTTCGACGAGGAGGGTGCGGTCCGGCCGAGCGTCCGCGTCGCGCTGGACGGCGACCGGGTCGTCCTCGACGCGCGCTGTCGGCCGGACGCCGCGCTGGCGATCTATCCGGCGATGCGCGGAGGGAGACGATAGAGGTAGCCCGCGGGGGAGGCGGCTACAGGTCGTACTGCTCGCGCACTACGTCCGCGAGGCCGCGCTCCTCGAGCTTCGACATCGGCGCGAGCATGCTCAACTGGACGACCCCCGGCAGGCGGCCGATCTCGACGCCGCCGGTGAACGTACACCG
Organism: Halobacteriales archaeon QS_5_70_17; assembly: GCA_003021975.1. GTDB lineage: Archaea > Halobacteriota > Halobacteria > Halobacteriales > Haloarculaceae > Halomarina. The sequence goes on from PXRR01000012.1 coordinate 33,735, forward strand.
CGCGCGGATCTCGCCCTCGGTCATGTCGAGCAGCGTCCCGGCGCGGTCGAAGGCGTTCTCGGTGGCGTCGTTGATCGTCGCGCCGCTGCCGATCACCTGGACCGGGCCCATCTCCTCGTTCAGTTCGACGCCGTGGGCGTCGGCCAGTTCCCGGCCCGCTTCGAGTTCCTCCTCGCCGTAGGGCTGTGCGATCGGCGGCAGGTCCTCGGCGTTAGGCAGGAGCAGCGGGCCGTCGATGTCGAGGTCCTCGATCACCTCGACCCGGAGGGTCGTCGTCCCGCTCACGTCGGTCGTGTGCAGGGAGAGTTCGCCGTCGCCCTGGTTGGCGTGGAGGTCGCCGACGTAGAGGCCGCCGCCGTCGACCTTCACCGGGCAGATCAGCACGGCGCCGGGCCGGACGTCGTTGGAGTCGAGGTGGCCGTCGGTGCGCTCGGCGAGGTCGGCCTCGTCGCCGAGCCCCCAGTCGTGCTCGGCGCCGATCAGGAACTGCCCGAAGTCGCCGGCGTTGTGCGAGTCGGGGAGTTCCACCGGCGGCGTCGTCCCGATGTTGCCGATGAACGGCCGGAGGTGGCCGAGCGTTCCGGGCATCTCGCTGGGGCCGTACAGGAGGATCGGGTGCTGCCGGGCGTTCTCCGGCAGCGCCATGTTCGCCTCGGCGTTCTCGGCGAGGGCGCCGGCGGCCTCCTCGTCCATCGTCAGCCCGACCGTGCGGTCCTCGTCGAAGGCGACCGTGTAACCGTACTCGAAGCCGAACGAGGAGGCGTCGGCGCCACACTCCGCACAGCGGATCGCGTCCTCGCCGGTCCCCTCGACGACGCTGTCGGGCCACTCGGTGCCGCACTCCGGACAGCGGTGGTCGACGAACGGGTCGTCGCCGAACGCCTCTTCCCGTTCGCGCATGCTCCCCGTCGAGGTGGCGAGGCTGGTCACCTCGACGTCCTCGATGTAGACGGCGATGGCGTCGCCGACCTCGGCGCCCTCGACGGCGATCGGTCGAGTCACCTCGTGGCCGCCCCGGAAGCCGGGAGTGATCATCGGCCCCCAGCAGGCCGGCGGCGTGTGCGTCCGGACGGTGCCGCCGTCGGCGACCGTCCCCGCCCACTCCTGGTCGGGTCCGACGAGTCCGAGCGTGTACTGGTCGACCTCCAGTTCCTGTTGGATCTCTCGCTGTGCCATGGTCGTCCGTACCGTAGGCCGCCGGGGGGATAAGCCTGCGCCGTGCGGTCAGATTCCCGATACGAGGTCGCGCAGCGCCGCCTCGGGGTCCTCGGCCTTCGCGACGCCGGAGGCCAGCAGGACGCCCTCGCTGCCCAGCTCGCGGGCGGCCGCGAGGTCCTCGCCCGTCGAGATGCCGGCGCCACAGAGCACGGGCACGCTGCCGACGGCCGCGGCGGCATCGACGGCGTCCTCGACGACCTCCGGGTCGGCCTGGCTGACGGGCGTGCCGGTGCCGATCAGTTCCGGCGGCTCGACGGCGACCATGTCCGGTTCGAGGGCCGTCGCCGCGCCCACCTGCCGGGGGTTGTTCGCGCAGACGACCGTCTCGAGGCCGGCCCGCTCGGCCGCCCGGAGGCCGCCGTCGATGTCGGCGAGTCTCCGCCGTCGCTCGGAGTGGTTGAGCAGCGTTCCGGTCGCGCCCGCCTCGGCGACGGCCTCCGCGAGCGTACTGCCGGTGTGGCTGCCCGGTTCGACGGGGTCGACGTGCTGGGCCCACGTCTCGACGCCCGTCGCTGCGACCCGTTCGAGGTGCGCGGCCTGGGGCGCGACGGCGACGCGCGCTCCCGCGTCGTCGGCTACGTCTGCGGCCGCCGACGCGACGCCGACGGGATCACAGGGGTACGCCTTCAGGTTGACGAGGACGAACATACCGGAGAAGCCGGTTCCGGGGGCCAAATAGCTACCCGATTTCCGGCGCCGCGGTCTCTCCCCGTCGGACGCCGGCGGCCGACGAGCGACCGCTATGGGTCAGCGCGAAGGCGGAGCGGTTCCGGCTCCCGGCCGAACACGAGGCCGTCAGGGAATTCGGCGAGCGGGAGATCCGTCCGGTCGCCGCCGAGTACGAGGCCGAGGGACGCTACCTCGCGGAGCTGCCGGCGCGGGCGGGGGAGTACGGCTTCGTCGCGCCGCGGATCCCCGAGGCCCACAGCGGTACGGGAACGAACGTGCTGGGCGCGCCCGTCGTGACCGAAGAACTCTGGCGGGCCGACGCCGGCGTCAGCGGCTCCATCGCGGCCGCGGACTTCGGGACGGAGATGCTGCTCGCGTACGACGAGGAGTGGATGCGAGAGGAGTGGCTGCCGCCGATCGCCGCCGGCGAGACGCACATCGCGACGGCCATCTCGGAGCCGGCCCACGGGTCGAACGTCGCCGGCATGGAGACCCGCGCCGAGCGCGACGGCGGCGAGTGGGTCATCGACGGTACCGAGATGTGGAACACCAACGGCACCGTCGCCGACGTGATGATCTTCATGGCCAGGACCACGCCCGGCGCGGGCCACGGCGACATCACCGCGTTCCTCACCCGACGGACGCAGACGGGATCAGCGGCGAGCGCATCACGAACAAGCTCGGCATCGAGCCCCAGGACACCGCGGAGCTCGTCTTCGACGGCCTCCGCGTCCCCCACGAGAACGGCGGCGGCGCGGTCGGCGAGGGGTTCTACCAGCTGATGGAGTTCTTCCCGTCCGGACGGACGTGGCCGCCCAGGCCGCGGGCGTCTCGCAGGCAGCCCTGGAGGTCGCCGTCGAGTACGCCGGCGAGCGCGAGCAGTTCGGCCGGCCCATCGGCGAGTTCCAGGCCATCCGGCACAGGATCGCCGAGATGGCGACGAGCGTCGAGGCGGCCCGGTCGCTGGCCTACCGCGCCGGCGCCGCCATCGAGGCCGATGCCGACCGGGCCACGCGGCTGGCGAGCGCGGCGAAGCTGTTCGCCTCCGAGCGGGCCGTCGAGGTCGCCGACGAGGCGATTCAGGTGTTCGGCGGCGCCGGCTACGTCACCCCCCCCCCGTCGAGCGCTACTACCGCGATGCCCGGATCACGAAGACCTACGAGGGGACCAGCGAGATCCAGAAGAACATCGTCGCCGCCCTGCTCTAGTCCTTGCGCTTGACGACGTCCCCGAGGGTGTACGACCCGGTGGACTTGCCGCCCTCCCACTCCTCGTCGTCGCCGGTGCTCCCGCCAGCGGTCAGCGAGATCGAGAGCCGGCGCTCGAGCTTCTGCTGGACGCCGTCGCTCGGGAGGACGTCCCCGCGCTCGAGCTTCCGGATGAGGCTCACCTTCTCGTTGAGGTCGTCGGCGAGTTCCTCCTGGGTGAGGTCGGCCCCCTCGCGGGCGTTCCGGATGCGCTCGTCGTAGTCCGGGGCCACCTCGTCCATCTCGTCGAACATGTCCCGGCGGCGCCCCGAGTTCCCGGAGGACGACGCGGACGACGCAGACGAGGAGTCCCCCGATGAGGACGCGGAATTAGCGCCCGTCGAGTACTTGGTCGAGGCGCTCTCGGAGGACTCGGTGCGCACCTCCGTCCCGAAGTCGGCGCAGTCGTCGCAGACCTGGATCTCGGCCCCCTCGATTTTCACCGTCTCGGGCGACGCAGTCTCCGCTCCGCACATCTCGCATTGCGGCATGCGTCGCTCTTTGCCACGGCGAGACATAAATGGTGCGACGCCGGTGGTTCGAGTCACTCCCTGATCTCCCCCGGATCGCCGCAGCGCCGCTCCTGTCTCGACTCCGCGTCGCCTCAGCACCGTTCCCGGATCGCTTCGCTATCACTCCCGGACCGCGACCACGCGGAGCCGCCGGTAGTCCGCGACCCACTCCCCGTCGCGGTACAGCCCCGCCGCGCGGGCGCGCTCCTCGACGCCGTCCAGCACGGCCGCCCGCTCGTCGGCGGGGACGGGCGCGAGCAGCGACTCGCCGAACATCGCCACCCAGTCGCGCAGGCCGTCCTCGCCGTCCAGCGGCGTGGGGCGGTCGAACAGGCGCGCGCGCCGGACCTCGAGGCCCGCCCGCTCGAGTACCGACGCGTACTCGCCGACCGTCGGGAAGTACCAGGGGTTCGGTCCCGGGTCGTGGCCGGCCTCGCGGACGGCCGCCTCGACGGCCCCGACCACTCCTGCGACGTTGCCCGCGCCGCCGAGTTCGGCCGCCAGCCGACCGCCCGGGACGAGCGCTCCCGCGATGGACCGCGCGGCGGCCGGCGCGTCGGCCTCGGGAATCCAGTGCAGCGCCGCGTTCGAGAAGGCCGCGTCGAACTCCGCCTCGAAGGGGAGGCGTCGCGCGTCCGCCCGAACGGCCGGCAGATCGGGGTACTCGCCGCGCGCTTCGGCGAGCATCGCGGGGTCGCTGTCGACCCCGACCGCGCCGGCGGTCCGCTCTGCGATCCGCGCGGTGAGGTGACCGGTGCCGCAGCCGACGTCCAGTACCCGCTCTCCCTCGCCCGGACCGAGGACCTCCACGAGGTCGGCGCTCGCCTCGTGGACGAACCCGTGGCTCGACTCGTAGAGGTCAGCGTCCCACTCCATGGGCGGAGTGAGAAGCGAGCGCGCTTAGTCGTTGGCCGGCGCGAGCGCCGCCCCATCGTGTCCCCGCCGGGCCCTCGCTGTCAGCGCAGCGCCCGCATCGCGTGGTAGAACCGCTGGAGGGCCGTCAAGTGCCCCACGACGGCGAAGAAGACCAGCAGCCCCCCGACGACCGTCAGCCCGTAGGCCGACCCGCGGACGAACGCCGCCAGCGCCCCTCCGAGGCCGATGATGACGAGCCGGTCTGCCCGTCCGACCAGCCCGCCGTAGACCCGGTCGAGGCCGACCGCCTGGGCCTGCGTGCCGAGGTAGGAGGTCATCAGCACGCCCGTCACGGCCGCCAGCCCGATCGCGTACCGGTCGACGCCGGCCGCCAGCCCGACCAGCAGGAAGATGTCGGCGTAGCGGTCGAGCACGTGATCGAGCAGGTCGCCGGCCCGCGACTCCGTCCCCAGCCGGCGGGCCAGTGCCCCGTCGAGGATGTCCAGCCAGCCGTTGAGGAAGACCAGGACGGCGCCCCCGAGGTACAGGGCCGGGCGGGCGTCCGCGAGCGCGAACGCGATCCCGGCGGCCAGCGCCAGCGCGACGGCGACGACGCTCACCGCGTCCGGGGTCAGCCCCAGTCGCTCGGAGGCGTTAACGAACGGTTCGAGCAGTCGGTCGGCGACGTGCCGGAAGCGATCGAGGGTCACAGCCAGTCGGTGAAGTCGACCGCGCCGGCGCTCGGCGCGCGCTCGCCGGCCACCGCGGCCGCGACGTCGTCCGCGACGGCCGCCGGCGGCCGGTCGGTCGTGTCGATCTCGTAGACGTCCGCCGGGTCGTGGCGCTCGACGGTCTCCGAGAGGAGCACGTCCAGCGCCTCGGCCTCGGCGTTCTCCTGGGCGGTCGTCGCGTCCTCGCCGCGCTCGCGGAGGCGCTCGCGCAGCAGGTCCGGGTGACAGCGCAGCACGACGACCCGGTCGGCCGGGAGGCGGTGGGCGAGGTGGGACTCGACGACGACGGTTCGCCCGCGCTCGCCCGCGTCCTCGCGGGCGTCGAGCCAGTCGGCGACCGCCTCGAGGTCGGCGTAGAGACTGCCGCGCTCGGGGTCGGCGCCGTCGTGGAACCCCTCCTCGCGGATGACCTCGTTGAGGTGGACGACATCGGCCTCGACCTCGAGCTCGACGCCGGCCTCCTCGGCCAGCCGATCCGTGACCGTCGTCTTGCCCGTCCCCGGGGTGCCGGTGACCGCGACCCTCATAGCACGTCGTCGAGGACGGCGACGGCCCGCTCGGTCTCCTCGCGGGTGCCGCAGGTGATCCGGACGCACTCGGGCAGGCCGAAGCTCGTGCAGTCGCGGATCAGCACGCCCCGCCGGCGGCAGGCCTCGGTGACGGCCGCGCCGTCGCCGACTGCCGCGAGCACGAAGTTCCCCCCGCTCTCCCAGGTGTGGGCGTCGAGTTCCTCGCGGAGGACCGCCCGGCTCTCCCGGGCGACGGCGACGCTCTCCTCGACGTGGCTCTCGTCGCCGAGGGCGGCGATCCCGGCCCGGCAGGCGAGTTCGTTCACCGCGAACGGGGTGTTGACCCGCGCGTAGGCGTCGGCCCACGCCGCCGGCGTGAGGACGTACCCGACCCGGAGCCCCGCCAGCCCGTAGGCCTTCGAGAACGTCCGGAGGACGGCCACGTCGTCGCGCTCCTCGACCAGCGACGCCTTCGAGGGCGACTCGGAGAACTCGGCGTAGGCCTCGTCGACGACGACCAGCGTCTCCTCGTCGGTCCCCTCGGCCAGCGCCCGGAGCTCCTCGCGGGGGAGTTCGCTCCCGCAGGGGCTGTGGGGGCTGATGCAGAAGACGATCCGCTCGCCGTCGTAGTGCTCGAGGACGCCCTCGGCGGTCTGCTCGAAGCCCTCGGCCTTCGAGAGGGGGTAGGTCGTCACCGTCCCGTGGTGGTAGCGAGCGCTCATCGAGTAGTAGGCGAACCCGGGGTCGGGCGCGAGGATGCGGTCGCCCGGTTCCAGCAGCGCTCGGTGGAGGTAGTCGAGCGCGCCGTCACCGCCGGGAGCCAGCCACACCTGCTCGGGTGCGAGGTCCTGGCGCTCGGCGATGGCCTCCGTTAGGTCGACGTGGGAGGCCTTCGGGTAGCGGTTGACGGCGGCGGCGTGCTCCCGGACGGCCGCGACGGCCTCGGGGCTGGGGCCGATGGGGTTCTCGTTCGAGGAGAGCACCACGAACTCCTCGGGGTCCATCCCGAGGTCGCGGGCCACCTCCTCGATCCCCCGTCCGGCCTGGTAGACGGCGTGTGAAGAGAGATCCCGTGGACGCATACCCGTAGCGTGCGGACGGGAGGGTATAAGCGTGCTCACACGGGATCGCCCGCCCCCCTCCCGCCGGCCCTCGATTGGACGCGGCGAGCGGTCGGGTCCGTCCCGACTCCACCGGGCGACGGCGACGGACGCCGTCGCGGCCGAAACCGCACCGTACTTCCGCTCCCCGTCCGACCGGCCGGCATGGCTCTCGTCGACGCGGTCGCGTACGCCGTCCACCTGCTGTTCGCCGGCCTGTGGACCGGCACCGTGCTGTTCGTGACGCTCGGGGTGTTGCCCCTCGGCCTCCGGGGGGCGGTCGGCCCCGAACCGCTCTCGTTCGTGGTCTCCCGTCTGACGACGGTCTCGCGGGCCAGCGCGCTCGTCTTGCTGCTCTCCGGGGGCCACATGGCCGGAACGCGGTACACGTTCGAGTCGCTGCTGGGGAGCCCGCGCGGCCACCTCGTGGTGGCGATGGTCGCCCTCTGGCTCGCCCTCGGCGGACTCGTTGAGGTCGGAGCCGCGCGGATGCGCCGTGGCCTCGACGCCCGGAAGGTCCGAACGCCCGCTCGCGACGGGAAGCCGTTCCTCTACGCGGCGTCGGTCGCGTCCCTCCTCCTGCTGCTCGACGCCGGCGCCCTGGCGGCCGGCCTACCGTAGCCCCTTCGGGGCGCCGTCGGGCGCCCGCACGGCCCGTCGCTGGCGTGCCGAACCGCTTTGCCCCGGCGGCGCGCGCCTGAGGTATGGCCGTCGACCGCGCCGCCCTCGTCGCGGTCCCCCGCGACGTCGTCGCCGTGTTGCGCGCCAGGAACGTGCCGTTCATGGCCGGCAGCATCGCCTACAACGCCTTCGTCTCGCTGATCCCCCTGCTGATCCTGGCGTTCGTCCTCGTGACGGCCGCCGGCGACCAGCAACTGGCGGGCCGCGTCGTCAAGGCGACCGAGGGGGTCCTCCCCCAGAGCGCCCAGGAACCCCTGGGGGAGACGATCGCCGGCGGCGGCGAGAGCGGGGACGAGGAACAGACGAGCGGCGTCTCCGTCATCGGGTTCGTCACGCTCAGTTGGGGGGCGCTGAAGATCTTCCGCGGCCTGGACACCGCCTTCTCCGAGATCTACGGCACGGAGGCCCGCGACTCGTTTCTCGACCAGTTGCGCGACGGAGTCGTCGTGCTGGTGGTCCTGCTCGTCGTGATCGTCGCGACGGTCGCCGCGCTGACGGCGGCGTTCGCGCCCATGTTCTATCTCTTCCCGGACGTCGACCACTCGTTCCGGGAGGTCCTCCCGGGGGCCGCGTTCGCCGCCGTCGGCTGGGCGACCCTGGAGGCGCTCTTCCAGGTGTACGTCGCCTTCGCCGGCAAGGCCGACGCTTACGGCGTCCTCGGCGCGGTGCTGCTGCTCGTGACCTGGCTGTACTTCTCGGGGCTGGTGATCCTGACCGGGGCGACGATCAACGCCGTCCTCGCCGGCCGGGCCGGCCGGGACGCCGACCGCGACGCCGAGACCGGAACGGGGCACCCCAGCGGGGACGCCGATCCGGCGGCCGGGGCGAGCGCGGCGGTCGGCGGAGGCGATGAGGGCGACGTCGGCGGCGATGGCGAGCGCGAGAGGGGGGACGACCCCTCCGTGACTGCCTCGCTCCGGGCCGCGGACCGGACCGCCGCGCGAATCGAGGCGGCCGCCGCGCGGCGAAAGCGCAGCGATCTCGAGCGGCGGGTGGCCGACCTCGAGGCCTGCTCCCGGGCGACTGAGGCGATCCGGGCGGCCACAGAGTGGGCGAGAGCGGGGACCGGTGCCCTACAGGTCGGCGGCCACGTGGTCGGCCGCCTTCAACGCCAGCGCGGCGATGGTGAGCGTCGGGTTCATCGCGCCGCCGGTCGGGAAGACGCTCGAGGAGGCGACCGTGAGGTTCGCCACGTCGTGGGTCCGCAGGCGCCGATCGACGACGCTCCGGTCGGGGTCGGTGCCCATCCGGGTCGTCCCCATGTGGTGGTAGGCGGGGCCGGTGTTCTCCGGGCCGACCGTCCACTCCACGTCGACGCCGAGTTCCGACAGGATCGCCCGCTGGATCTCGTTGGCCCGTCGGACGGTGCGCCGCGTCCGGTCGTCGATCGACCACCGGACGTCGGGCACGGGGTTACCGTGGTCGTCGGCCCGGGAGCGATCGAGGGCGATCCGGTTGTCGGCGCGGGGCGTCTGTCCGACGAGCGCGCCGATCGCGACGCCGTTCCCGTAGCGCTCCCGGATCCGGTCGAGCAGGCGGTCGCCCCAGGCGCCGTCGTCGAGCGCGATCCGGACCGGCGAGGGCGCCCGGACCGTCGAGGTCCCGTCGTAGTTGAGGAACTCGAGTTTGATCGGGCCGAGGTCGGCGTCGCTGCCGGGGATCCCGCGGGTCGATGCGCCGGGGTCGTCGTAGAACTGGTGGGACTCGCCGGTGACGAAGCCGATCCGGTTGCCCCCGACGGGTTCGTCGAGCGTGCCCCCCATGCCCGCGAAGAGGTGGTCGGTGAAGTACCGCCCGACCGCGCCCGAGGCGTTCGCCAGGCCGTCGGGGTGGTCCTCGTCGGCCGACAGCAGGAGGAGTCGGGGGGTCTCGACGCCCCCGGCGGCGAGCACGAACTGGTCGGCCGTCACCGTCCGCTCGGCGCCGCCCGCGGCGTCGTCCGCGTAGACCGCCCGCGCGACTCGCCGGCCGTCGCCGCCGGTCTCCAGGCGCTGGACCGGCGCCTCGGGGATCACCGTCGCCCCCGCCCGCTCGGCCCGCCGGACGTGCACCTCGGCGGTGTACTTCGCGCCGGAGGGACAGACGGGCTTGCAGGTGCCGTAGCCGACACACGGCGAGCGGCCGTCGTAGGCCTCGGAGTTGCGCGCGTTCGGCACCGAGTGGGTGGCGACCCCGAGCGCCTCGCAGGCCTCGGCGAACAGCGCGTCGCTGTGCGACGGCGGGAACGCGGGCATCGGGTACGGCTCCTCGCGGGGCGGGGCGAAGGGGTTGTCCGCGGCGCCCGCGACGCCCAGTTCCCGCTCGGCGGCCGCGTAGTAGGGTCGCAGCGTCTCGTAGTCGATCGGCCAGTCGGTCCCGACGCCGTCGCGGGTCCGCCGCCGGAAGTCCGACTCGTGGAGGCGCATCACCATCCCCTGCCAGTGGAGCGTCGACCCGCCGACTCCCTTCACGCGGGCGTGGTTCAGGGGGTAGTGGCGCTCCCCGGACGAGGCGTAGGCGTCGCGCTCGCCGCCCATCGACCACACCTCGAACGGGTGGTGGGCCGGCCGGAGCGCGCGCTCCATGCGCTCGGTCCGGTCGTCGCCCTCGAAGCGGGGCCCGGCGTCGAGGACGGTCACGTCGTGGTCGGGGGCGAGGCGGGCCGCGACCAGCCCGCCCGTCGGCGTCGGTCACGGTCTCTCACCCCCGTCCCCGACTCCCCGCGTCGGGAACGGCGCTCGCGGGTCGTCCGGACCGCTCATGGCTCCCGCCGGTAAGCCTCCGTCCCGCCGGCGTGACCGACGACGTTCCCGACGCCGACGAGGTCGGCGCCGGCCGGCGACGTGTACAGCGCGTAGAGCAGCTCGTTGACGACGTAGTAGCGGACCCGCTCGGCGCGGGAGCCCGCCGGATCGGGGTCGGCCGCGTCGGCGCCCAGTTCGCGCAGGACTTCGTCGCGACTCGACCGGTCGAGGTCGGCGTAGGCAGCGCCGTACCACTCCCGGGCCGCCGCGTCGACCTCCCGAACCGCGCTCGCGAGGCCGTCGCGGTCGTCAGGGCGGTCGGCCACCCGCCCCAGCGCGTATGTCTCGACGAACTCGCCGATCCCGTCGAGGTCGCTCGGGTAGACCACCTCGGCGGCCGCGGTCAGCGTCGGGAGGACGGCCGTGGTCGCACCGGGGGAATCGTCCGGTCCCGCCTCCCCGAACGGGTCGCGGGCGAGCACGGCCGCGCCCCCGCCCCCGACGACGCCGGCGCCGGCGAGCGCGGCCAGCGCGTCCCGTCGCGTCAGTTCCATGACCGCGGATTAGGCGATCCCGAACAAATGGGTTGTCATCGCCCGGGCGACCGCGAGGGGGCGATCCGGCTACGGGACCCTGAACGTGTTCGAGAGGGTCCCGACGCCCTCCACTTCGACCTCGACGCGGTCGCCGTCGGTGATCGGTCCGACCCCGGAGGGGGTGCCGGTGGAGATGACGTCGCCCGGTTCGAGCGTCATGTACTGGGTGATCTCCTCGATCAGCGCGGGCACCGTGAAGATGAACTGGTCGCGCGAGGACTCCTGGCGGAGGTCGCCGTTGACGCGCAGGCGGACGGCGGCGTCGTCGGGGACGACCTCGGGCTTGGCGATCACGGGGCCGATCGGCGCGGCCTTGTCGAAGGCCTTCCCCCGCACCCAGTTCTGCTCGCGGTCCTGGTCGTCGCGGTTGGAGACGTCGTTGAGGCAGGTGAACCCCCTGACGACGTCCATGGCGCTCTCCCGGGAGACGTTGCGCGCGCGCTCCGAGATGACGACAGCGAGTTCCGCCTCGTGATCGACGCGCTTCTTGCCGGCCGGGAGCGTGATCGCCTCGCGGTGGGCGGCGACGGTGTTGGGCGTCTTGAGGAACAGCATCGGCCGGTCGGGAATCTCCTTGTCCCGCTCGGCCGCGTGGTCGGCGTAGTTCAGGCCGACGCAGACGATCTTCGAGGGGTCAGACGGCGGCAGGACGTCCACGTCGTCCTCGGCGAACGTCTCGCTGTCGAACGCGAGGCGACCGCCGTAGCTCTCCCGGGAGACGATCTCCTCGCCCGGCGTGTCGGTCCACTCTCCGCGTCGGACGTTCCCCGCGGGGTCCCGAAAGCGTACCAGTCGCATGGCCGCATTATCCGTCCGGAGGGGATAAAGGTGCGTCCACGGAGTCGGAGCAGTCCGCCCCGGGAGGCGGACGCGACGACGCGGCCGTCGCCGCCCCGCGCCGGGACATCGCGGCTCCCGTCGCCCTCGAGGTCGGTGACCGCGGGTTCGGTCAGTCAGGGCGGCGAGCAGTTCGCCGCCGTCGGCCGGACCGCCCGACCGCGCCGCGGCGTCGCGCTCCCGTCGTTCCCGCCACGCGTACGGTTAAGTGCGCGACGCGAGACGGTACGCCCGTCATGGAGCTAACCTGGCACGGCCACTCGACGTGGTACGTCGAACTGGGCGACACGAGCCTGCTGATCGATCCGTTCTTCGACAACCCCAAGACGGACCTGGAGCCGGGCGACGTCGACGACCCCGACTACCTCCTGCTGTCCCACGGCCACGCCGACCACATCGGTCACGCCGGGGGGTTCTCCGACGCGACGGTCGTCGCGACGCCGGAACTCGCGGGCTACGTCGACGACGAGTTCGGCCTCGACGACGCCGTCGGCGGAATGGGGATGAACCTGGGGGGGACCGTCGAGTGCGGCGACGCCTACGTGACGATGCACCGCGCCGACCACACCAACGGCGCCCAGACCGGCTACGAGCACAGCCTGGGCATGCCGGTCGGCTTCGTCGTCTCGGACACGAAACCGACGCAGGTCGAGGACGCCGACTCGACGACGTTCTACCACGCCGGCGACACCGGCCTGATGACCGAGATGCGGGAGGTGATCGGGCCGTATCTCGACCCCGACGTCGCGGCGCTGCCCATCGGCGATCACTTCACGATGGGTCTCTGGCAGGCGGCCATCGCCGCCGACTGGCTGGACGTCGATCACGCGCTCCCCATGCACTACGATACGTTCCCGCCCATCGAGCAGGACCCCCGGGACTTCGCCCGCGAGGTCGACGCCGCGGGCGCCGGCGCCGAGGTCCACGTCCTCGAGGGCGACGAGACGTTCAGCGTCGAGTAGTCCCCGCCGCGAGATCAGAGAGGGAGGTCTCCTCCACCGAGCGCCCTGCGTGACGTCTCCGGCCCATGCTTTTTCACCCGGGCAGACGATGATCCGCACGCAATGGCCGACGTCGAGTCCACTACCACGTCCGAGGAAGGGTACACGAGCGTCAGTCGCGTCGGCGACTACGAACTCACCGTCGACGCGACCGACCAGGACGGACCGAACCCCAACCAGGTACTGATCGCCGACTACGCCTCCTGTTTCATCCCCGCGTTCCGCGTCGGCGGGAACGAGGAGGGCCACGACGACCTCGGGAAGATCACCATCGAGGTCGAGGGCGACCTCGACGACGACGACGACCTGACGGCGATCCGCTTCACCATGCACGTCGGGGCGGACCTGAGCGACGACGAGTTCGACGCCGTCGTCGACCGCGCCGAGGACATCTGCCACGTCCACGCGGCGCTGCGCGAGGAACTCCACGCCGACATCACCGTCCACGGCGGCCAGTTCTGACCGCCGGGGCGACTGGCGGAACTCCGACCGCTCTCCGGTTTACGGGCGTAGGATTCCGATCCCCGAGAGCGAGGCCCGGCGGCCGGTCGGAGGCCGTACGGGCCGGTCTCCGGCTACACACCCCGGGACCGGCTCACTCCCGACTGACGGCGATGTCGCGTACCCGCCCGTCGCAGTCGGGACAGGCGCCGACGTATTCGCCCGACCGGACCCGACTCCCGCAGGACTGGCACTCGTAGTACGACTCCGACGACCTGTAGGGATCGACGCGATCCATGCGCGAACGCGATTCCGGCAGTCGCTCGAGCGTTGCGTACAAACACGTCACTCGGATATCAACGGCTCCTAGGTGTCCTTAGGACCGTCGCGCCCGGACGACGAACGTCTCGCGGCGCTCGTCGGCGTACTCGACTGCGAAGCCGTTGGCCTCCAGCGCCCCGACGGCGTCGGCGAGCGCGAACCGCTCCTCGCGGGGCGGGCCCTCCCGCCCCTCGCCGTTGCGCGTCCAGTCTGCGATCCCCAGTCGCGCGCCGGGCCGGAGGACCCGGGCGAGTTCGGCCAGCGCGGCGTCCTCGGGGGCGTCCTCCCCCCGGGCGGCCACGTCCGCGAACTCGTGGTAGGTCATCGTCGAGAACGCGCCGTCGAGGTCGCCGTCGGCGAACGGGAGGTCGGCGATCCCGGCGGTGACGAACTCGACGGCGTCGGGGGCGCCCTTCTCGCGGTAGTAGTCGTGCATCTCGGACTGGGCGTCGACGGCGTAGACCCGATCGACGTAGGGGGCGACCTCGTCGGTGTAGAAACCCGTTCCGCTGCCGAGGTCCGCGACCGCCCCTAGCGGCTCGCGCTCGTCGTCGGCCCGCCCGTCCCGCGGGTCGAACAGCGCGAGCAGTTCGTCCGTGGAGAGATACCGGAACCGGGAGTCGTCCTCGAGTCCGTCGGCCCGGTCGACATCGTAGGTGTGAAACCCCATGTCGGGCGTTGCGGGCCCACGAGTATAGCGTGGCGGGGTCCCGACGGGGCGGACGAGCGTCGGATTGATAGCCGTCGGTCGCGTGCCCTCGCGCATGACCTCCATCGTTCCGCCCGACGAGCGGACCTGCGAGGAGTGCGGGCGCACCGACCGCTGGGACGACGACCGCGGAAGCTGGGTCATCGACGACGACGGCGACCCCTACTGCCTCCACGAGTGGGACATCAACGGGACCTACGACCCCGTCACGTAGCCGGAGCGTTTTCCCCCTCTAGCCCGCCGGTCGGCGCATGCCGGCCGCGTACGCGACCGCCCCGCCGGAGGCGGCCGAGGACATCGCCCCGACGCTCGTCGAGGAGCGGCCGGCGGCCCGCGTCAACCGCTTCGACTGCCGGTCGACCTACCGCCGGGAGGGCGGCGTCCACGACGACGAGGAGGTGCTCCTGCTGGCGAAGACAACCGAGGACCGCTACGCCGACCTCGCCGCCCGCGTCGAGGAACTCCACCCCTACGAGGTCCCCTGCGTCGAGCGCTTCGAGGAGGCCGACGTCCCGTCGGCGCTCGCCGACTGGCGCGCCGGAGTCGTTCGGTAGCCGGGCGGACGCACTGATCGACGGAGCGCCCGACGGTTCGCGAAGTCAGAGCGGGACGCGGTCGTCGTCTACGACGGCGACTGCCCGTTCCGCTCGACCGGCGCTCCGGCGCTGGACCGCCTCCCGGACGCCGGCGCGTCGATACCGGATCTGCCTCGCGCCGCGACCGCCGGCGAGTCACCCGTCCAGCGCGCGCTCGACGGCCGGCCGTAGCTCCGCCAGCAGGTCCGACACCGGCGGCTGGCGCTCGCGGTACGCGGTCAGCCGGACGACCGGCTCCGGCCGGCCCTCCGCCGCGACGAACACGAGGAAGCTCGTTTCCGTGAACCGCACCCGGACCGGGACCCGCTCGCCGGCCCGACAGCGCAGTTCCGTGCTCGCGTCGGCGTGGCGGACCTCGTAGTCGAAGTCCCCGAGGTCGTCGAGCGCGCCGACGACTTCCAGGGCCCGCTCGCCTAGCGCCGCGGGCCAGTACCCGGCGTACCGTCCGGCGGCGCGCTCCGGGACCGACGCGTCCGCGGGGTCGTCCCCTCGTTCTCGGCCCCGCTCTCGGCCCCTCGCTCGTTCCCGGCCGGCGGCCCCGCGGGAGTCGGAGTGGGGATCGGAATCGGAATCGACGTCGGTGCCGGAGCCGGGCGACGGTCTCGGGAGCTCGACCCCCGCGGATTCGGCCCACTCCATCAGTTCCCCGGGGCCGACTAGCCGGACGCTGCGTTCCCGGGCCGCCTCGCGGGCGGCCCCGGAGAAGGAACTGGTCGTCGCCAGCGCGACCCGGTCGAGGTTCCGGGGGTCGCGCAGCGCCGCCACCTCGCGGACGTCCGGCGCACCGACCGCCCTCGACTGCGGGTACTGCCGGACGTGCAGGAGCCGCCGCTCCCCGTCGCCCTCGAGGACCACGTCGATCCCGCTCCGAGGAGAGGGCGGGGAGAGGTCGACGGTCCACCCCTCGCTCTCCCCCCAGCGGGCCGCCGCGAGGTCCCCCAGGAGGGCGTAGAAGTCGGCCTCGGACAGCGCCGCGAGCCGGTCGGCCGGGGCGAGGTCGCGCCCGTCGCCGGAATCTGCGGGGTCGCTCACACGCGCGCTACGAGCGCCGCCGGCATGAACCTACGGCCGACGCCCGCTCCGATTCGACGGCGGTGTGCCCCGAACACCGGGCTTTTGCGGGATCCGCTGCTGTCGCCGGGCGGATGCAGTCCACCGTCGGAATCGAAGTGCCGTCGAGGCGGATCTGGACCGGGCGAGACGGCGGCAGTCGACGTCGACAACGAGGCCGACCTCGTCCTCCCGCGCACCGCTAGGTCGCGCTCGGACCTCCGGATCGGGAGCCGCCAGCACGAGGCGACGCTCGGCCACGGGGCGAGCACGACCTCCCGGCGGGCGGGTCCGAGCGGCAGTCAGACGAACGTCTCCTCGTGGAGCGCTGCGGCGACGTCGTCCATCAGCAGCCGGAGGTTGGCGGCGTCGTCGCGGTTGTACGAGACGAGCGTCTCCAGGGCGTCGGCGGCGCCGCGCTCGTAGCGCCGCCAGAGCCGGACCGCCTCCCGGCCGTCGACGTCCGGGCGGTCGCGCTCGACGCCGAGTTCCCGCTCGACGGCCTTCAGCCCGCCCGTCAGCCCGAGTTGCTTGCAGGGGTACATGAGATCGATGTGCGGGGCGTCGAGCGAGAGGTCGAAGGCCTCCTCGAGGAAGGGGACGTCGAAGCGCTTCCCGTTGAACGTCACCAGCAGCGGGGCGTCGCGGAGTTCCTCGCGCAGCGCCTCGACGGTGAGCGGGTCGCCGACCGGCGGGTCCGGGTCGTTGACGTAGGTCCGGGTCTCGCCGTCGCGGTGGAGGCTCACCGTCGTCACGTCGTCGCTGTACTGTGAGAGGCCGGTCGTCTCGATGTCGAAGAAGCAGGCCTCGGACCGGAAGTTCTCGTAGAGGCGCCACCGGTGCGAACTCGGGAAGGCGTCGTGGAAGAAGCGAGCGTCGCCGTCCGCGAGGCGCTCGCGGCCCCGCTGGATGAACGCCTCGACGCGCTCGCCGGTCGTCGACCCGACCGCGTCGGGGTCGAAGTCGTCCCAGTGGGTGATCCCCCGCTCCCAGAGCGACCGCTCGGTGGCCTCGCCGACCCCGCGCACCGGGATGAAACTGTTCTCGATTCGCACGCCTCGATAGGGGGAGCGGACCCATCTAAACCCTCCGGTGACGCATCTCCGGCGGCGAACGTTGAAGTCCGATGGGGGGCCCACGCTCCCCGTGCTCTGAGAGGTCGGCGCGCGGGGGTTCGCGGGGTGCGACGACCGTCCAGGTCCCGGCCCCGGACGCGGGTGCGACGGCCCGCGAGCGCGGTCCGGTCCCCGCGCGGAGCCGTCACGGGTCGCCTGCACGCATGCCGTCGCGAGTGCCGCGAGCGCCGCCCCCGCGTCACCCCTCTCGGGCGAGTTCCGGTTCCGACTCCGGTCCGGGGCTCACGTCGATCAGGCGGGCGACCCCCGCCGGCAGGCTCTGTTCCCCGTCGGGGCCCTCGACGGTGATCATCCCGAAGGGGGCGACTTCGGCGAGCGTCAGCGCCGTCCCGGGTTCGATGCCCGCCTCCGCGAGGTACCGCAGTTCGTCCTCGGTGCGATGGCGGACCCGCTTGACGGTGACCCGGTCCCCCACCTCGCACTCGTCGAGGCGGTCGCCTTCGCCGCGCTCCGGCGGCGAGAGGTCGGCCCGGGGGATGGGATCGCCGTGGGGGTCGACTGACGGGTCGCCGAGTACCTCCGCGATCCGCTCCTCGAAGCGCTCGCTGATGTGGTGTTCCAGTCGGTCGGCCTCCTCGTGGACGTCGGTCCACTCGTAGTCGAGCGCCTCCGCGAGGTACGCCTCGATGAGGCGGTGGTGACGGATGACTTCGATGGCGACGGTCTCTCCCTCCGGGGTCAACTCGACGCCCCGGTACTTCTCGCGGTCGGCGAGACCGCGCTCCTCTAGCTTGTCGAGCATACTCGTCACCGTCGGGGCCGTGACGTCCATCCGGTCCGCGATCGCCGACGTGGAGACGCGCGCCGGGCGGTCGTCCTCGCCGCCCTCCTCGTCCGCCTCCCGCTGGAGGATGTAGATGGTCTTGAGGTAATCCTCCGTCACGGCGCTGAGCATACAGGAACGGAGTCCGCGCGAGATAAAACGGTTCCCCTGTGTCGCGTCGACGCCCCGGCAGCGCGGCGGTTCGGCGGTCCGGCAGTCCGCCGGTCGACTCCCGCGGCTACTTGGCGCTGGGGGCCGGACGGTCCTCGCTCGCGATGTCGATGTCACCGGTGTAGGCGTCGACGGCGATCACGAGGGCGGCGCCGAGCGCGGCGCTGGCGAGGACGGCGAGCGCGGTCGTGACCGTCCACGCGCCGACGTTCGCCGCGATCTGTCGTCCCGGGTAACGAAGGGCGCCGACCATCAGCGCCACGAGGAAGGTCAGCGTCGCCTCCCGGTAGCGGTTCAGCGCGTACTTGACGGCGTGGGCCACCGAGAACAGGCCGGCCACCGCCCCGGCGACGAAGACGACGACGACCGTCGCCGGGGCGATCAGTCCCGCGGGGTCGCCGCTACCGCCGGCGACCCCGATCAGGGCGTCGACGAACCCCGACAGCGTCTCGGTGAGATAGAGGTACTGGCCGAGCAACAGGAGGATGAGCGCCCCGGAGATGCCGGGGAGGATCATCGCGCAGATGGCCACTGCGCCGGCGACGGCCACGACCGGCAGCGTGTGCGGGAGCGCCCCGGTGACCTCGCCCGCGAGCAGGAACGCCACCGCGAACCCGGCGGCGCCGGCGAGCGCGCGCCGGGGCGTGTCGAGGAACACCTCGTCGCGGAGCACGACCGCGCTGGCCGCGATCAGCCCGAAGAAGAAGGCGAAGAGCAGCGCCGGGGCCGCCTCCTGGGCGTAGTGGATCGCCCGGGAGACCGATATCACCGCCGTCAGCACCCCCAGTCCGAGCGCGACGAGAAACGGGACGTCCACCGCGATCAGTCGTTCCCGGATCCGCGTGCGGCCGTGGGAGGTGGTCGCTTCGGGCAGCAGCGCCACCACCGTCGGGTCGAGTTCGGTCAGCGCGGTGATCAACCGCTCGTAGATGCCGGTGATCAGGGCGATGGTCCCGCCGGAGACTCCCGGGACGGCGTCGGCAGATCCCATGGCGACCCCCTTCAGGTAGACGCTCAGCAGGTCACGCGCGGTCATCAGTTCGCCGGGGCGACCCCGTTCCGGGAGCCACGGTCACCCGCGGCCGGGTCAGCGGTCCGGGACGGCGCGGCGACGGACCCGGCGCTGGAGTCGTTCGCGCCGTCGGTCGCGGTCCCCGCGTCGGCGGACTCGTTGCCCGCCTGCCGGGACTCGATCACCGCGGACTCGGTGAGTTCGACCTGCACCGCGCTGTCGTCCTCACCGAGCACCTGTCCCTCGCTCACGTCCGCCGAGGCGTTGTACACCGTCGTCGTTCCGTCCTGGGACTGGGCGGCGGTGCGGAACTCGTAGGGGCCGGTCGCCCGAACGCTCGTGTTGGTGTACCCCTCGTCGGTCCCCCACTGGTCGTAGCCGGTCGTCGAGTAGGGCAGCGTCATGGTGAACTGCCCGTCGGCGTCGGTCTCGGCGCGCTGGACGTAGGTGAACGTCTCGTTGCTGCCGGGCATCCGCATCCGCACCTCCGCGGTGACCGTCGCGTTGGCGGGACCGGTCCCCTCGACGGTGGCGCCGGGGACCCGCTCGAAGGTCTTCACCCACGGGCCGACCCCCTGCCGCTGGGTCTCGCTCGCGTGGACCAGCCGGTAGCGTTCGAGCGCCTCGACGCGCTCAGAGGGCACCCCCGGAACCCCGCCGATCTGGGCCGACCCGTCCTCGCGGACGAACTCCTCGGCCTCCGCCGTCGTACTGAACGTCTTGAACATCGAGCCGTTCTCCGGCGCCGCCGGAAGCGGGCGGGTCTGCTGGCCGCCGTGGGTCAGCGCCCGGCGCTCCCAGTCGACGACCAGCACCTGCCCGTTCGAGAGGACGGGGTCCCGGGCGCTCCCGTGGAACCGGTAGAGCCGAACCCGCATGCTCTCGTAGTGGCGCTGGCTGCGGACGTACCGGGCCAGTTGAGCCCGCCCCGGTTGCTGGACGTAGATCCCGGTCGTGATCAGGTCGCCGTACGACACGCCCCGATCGTCGAACGCCGTCGGGGCGCTGTACTTGTTCGAGCGCGGTTCGGCCAGCTTCCAGTCGATCATCACGTAGCGGGTCGTCTCGTTGCCCTCGGCGACGAGTTCGTTCGCGTCGCTCTCGTTGGCTGCCAGCAGGTAGTTGGCGGCCCTTGAGGCGCCCTGCTGGAACGGGTTGGCGTCGGGGATCCGCTGGCCCTGGACGGTGATGAAGTGGCCGTAGTCCCACCACGACATCACGCCGTAGGCGCCTCGCGGGTAGTCGAAGTCCTCGGTCCGGTCGTAGGTGCCGTAGTACTCCATGGACTCGCCGCCGGGGTCGGCGTACCGGCCTTCCTCGGGCGTGTTCTCGGAGAGCCATTCGAGGCTCCCCTCCCACCCGCGGATGTCGCTCCCGGGGCCGTTGGTGTCGGCAGCCTGGACGGAGTCGAGCGAGACGCTCCCCCCGGCCGCGGGGCCGGTGACGGCGACGAACGGCGCGACGACTACCAGGACGACCGCGGCGACGGTCATCACCTGCCAGGCGTCGAGGTCGGTCGCCGAGCGAACGGAGCCGACCTCCGCAAGCGCCGCCACGTACCCCACGACGTACGCCGTCAGGACAGCGACGGGGACGGCGAGGTAGTACTCGAAGCGGTTCTGGGTGAGCGTCGCCAGCAGCATCAACACGCCCCAGACGACCAGCAGCAGCGACTCGCCGCGCGGACGGTCGCTGAGTAGATACTCGCCGAGCAGGATGAGCGCGCCGACGGCGGCGACGAAGAACGTCAGCCCGTAGACCCGGAAGAAGTAGCTGCTGGCCTCCCCCAGCGGGATCGGCTGGGCCTCCCGGACGGTCCGGGCCGCCGCCGTGGCGTCGAGCCCGTAGATCCGGAGGGTCTGGCCGACTAGGAAGTCGAACAGGCCGGGGAGCGCGAGCGCGACCAGGCCGAGTCCGACGACGATCGCGCCGAGCACGATCCCCGGGTAGGCGTAGACCGCGTCTTCCCGGGTCTCGACGGCGCGCGCGAGCGCGGCCATCGCCGCGAGACCGACCGCGAGCAGGGCGAACAGCGCCGGCTGGAGCAGGGAGAAGTCGGTCGCAGTGAACTCGAGCGTCGAGATCCGGAGCGCGGAGAGCAGCGCAGCGACGAGGAAGGTCACGACGCCGCTGATGGCGACGTGTTCGGGACTGTGGCCCCGGACGAAGGTGATGAGCAGGTGGGCGAGGAAGAACAGCCCCAGCACCGAGACGAAGAAGATCGCGGGCGGCCACACCCAGACGTACAGTCCGAGGGCGACGCCGGCCAGGACGGCGTAGCCGACGGGACGGCGCAGCGAGCGGTACTCCCGAGCGGTGAACTGCTCGAACACCGGGCGGTCGCGCTCGGCCACCGCGACCGCGGCCATTACCGCGAGCATCGCCGTCACCTGAAAGAGCGCCTCGGCGATGTGGTGGTCGGAGAAGCCCACGACGCCCCGGTAGAGGAAAGCGCCGGGGGTCAGCGCGAGGATCAGGACGGTGACGATGCCGCCCATCCGGCCGGCGAAGCGCTTGCCGATGAAGTACGCCGGAACGGCGACGAGCGTGCCCACCACCGCCGGGGCGAACAGGACCGTCAGGGCCGTCGCCTGGTCCTGGGGCATGAACAGGCCGACCACGAGCGCGCCCGTGGCCATCAACTGGTCGAACAGCGTCCCGAACTGCCCCGACGCGGTCCCGTACGGGAAGTGCGTCCACGGGTCGAAGGGCATCGTGAACGGCCAGTTGCTCACCGTGTAACTGGTCTGCCGGAAGTGATACCAGGCGTCGTTCCCCCGGTAGAGGACCTCGCCGTCGGCGGTGAAGTTCTCCCACGTTCGCACCCGGTTCCACAGCATGAACACGAGCAACAGCGCGAGCACGGGGATGTGATACAGCTCCCGGACGCGGCCGAGGAGGGCCTCCCTGTCGGAGGCCCATCCCTCCTCGCGTTCCGTCCGCTGACTCATTGGTTGAACGATCCCCAAAGCGCGCATAAGCCTTTTGACCTCGCCCGCGCCGAAAAAAGGAAAACCACTTTCGAGGGGAGGCGAGACTCGGGAGCATGCGCGTCTCGGTCGTCGTCTGCACCCACACAACCGACCGCTACGAGCACCTGCGGGCGGCCGTCGAGAGCGTCCTCGCGAACGACTACGGGGATCGCGAGGTGGTCGTCGTCAGCGACGGGAGCGAGGCGGTCTACGAGCGCGCCCGGGAGGAGTTCGGCGACCGGACGGACGTCCGGGTGCACCTCCAGGAACCCAACCGGGGGTTGCTGGCGGCCCGCAACACCGGCGCGGAGGTCGCAGACGGCGACGTGGTCGCGTTCATCGACGACGACGCGCTGGCCGACGAGGCGTGGCTGTCGGAACTGGTCGCCGCCTACGAGGCGGGGTGGCCGGCTGTCGGCGGCCGGATGATCCCCGAGTGGGTCGCCGGGAAGCCCGACTTCCTCCCCGAGGAGTTCTACTGGTTGATCGGCGCCACCCACCGCGGGTACGCCGACGGCCCGGGCGAAGTGCGCAACACGTTCGGTTCGAACCTCTCCTTTCGCCGCGACCTCTTCCTCGAACTGGGCGGGTTCGACGCGGCCATCGGGGGCCGACAGGGCGACCGCAACCTCCAGGGCGGCGAGACCGAACTGTGCGCGCGCCTCCGGGCCGAGCACGGCGCCGGCGTCTACTACACGCCCGACGCCGTCGTCGCGCACAAGATCTTCGACTACCGGACCGACCCGGAGTGGCTGGTCCGGCGGGCGTTCTGGCAGGGCTACTCCAAGCGGGGAATGGAGACGCTGGTCTCGGAGTCGACGGGGGAGGAGCGGGCCTTCCTGGGGGACCTGCTGACCCGGTTCGTCCCCGGACGGATCGCAGGGCTCGTCCGGGACCCCTCCCGGGCCCGGGCGTTCCAGCTGGTCTCCCTGTTCGTCCTGACGGCGGCGGTCGGCGCGGGCTACCTCTACGGGATCGTCAAGTGGCGCTGACGACGGGGCGACCGACTCACTCCCCGGACCCGCCCGCGCCGCGCTCGCTCTCGTGAGTCCAGACCAACTCGAAGTACCGGTTCAGGCCGGCGACGAACGCGCCGTTCTCGGTGATCGCGGCCTGTCGCATGTGGTTGGGTATCTCGTCCTCCTGGACGAGCAGGATCGCCTCGCCGTCGTCGTAGCCGTCGCTCGGATCCGCGATGGTGCCCCGCCAGGGCAGCGCCCCCCTGGTGAACCGGATGCCGAACTCGGGGTAGGACCCGCGGATCCGGTCGACGACCGCCCGCTGGCGCTCGCGGTTCTCCGCCGCGAGGGCATCGGGGTGGCGCAGCAGCGCCCGGAGGTCGATCCCGCGGTCGACGGCGTCGGCGACGGCGGGTTCGACCGTCTCGAAGTACTCGAAGGCCTTCGTGAGCACGCGCACGCGCTCGTCGGCCTCGCGGTAGATCCGCCGGGTCTCGCGCTCGGAGGGGTCGCCGACGTCGACGACGTAGAACAGTTCCTCGGCGGCGGTGATGTCCTCGCCGGCGCGCTCGTAGCGAGGGCCGTACTCCTCGAGGAACGCCGCCCGCTGGTCCTCCAGGTCCGCGACGAACGACTCGTATTCCTGGCGGCGGTTCTCCTCGGCCCGGTCGAGGATCTCCGTCGGGGGATGGGGCTGGTAGTGCTTCGGTCGCCCGGGGATCTCCTTGACGAACCCGCGGTCGCACAGCGAGTCGAGGACGCCGTAGACCCGCGCCTTCGGGATCCCCGCCGCCTCCGCGAGGTTGGGCGCCGTCGTCCGCCCCAGCGAGAGCAACTCGGTGAGGGCGGTCCGCTCGTACTCGGTGAGCCCGAGTCGGTCGAAGACGTCCGTCTCGCCCATACTCCGTCTGTCTCCCCCTGGCGCCCTAAATCCGCCGGCCCGGGGTACGTTCGGCCACAGCAGCCGCGCTCGATCCGCCGGGGGGACCCGAAGAAATATATGCCTAGCGATTAGTTACTCACGCAGCGAGTAACCATGTCAGGGACGACCGACGACGACCGGGCGCACCTCGAAGACGTCGAGGACGGCTGTGGCTGTGCCGAAGTGTGGGACCACCTCAGCGAGCAGCGCGCTGCCGAGGCCGACGACTGACTCGGACGGCTCCCGGAGCCGCCCAGAACGCGGCTCGCCGGGCCGCGCTGCGTCGGGCGCGGCCGGCAGGTTTTTGCGCGCGTAACGAGGATTTCCGCCGATGACGGAGTCCGAGGTGTGCGTCCTCGTCCCGACGCTCGACGAGGCCGAGACGATCGGCGAGGTGATCGACGGCTTCGGCGAGCAGGGGTTCGAGAACCTGCTGATCGTCGACGGCGGGTCGACGGACGGCACCCGCGAGATCGCGAGCGAGCGCGGCGCGCGCGTGATCGAGCAGTCCGGCCACGGGAAGGGACAGGCCGTCCGGGAGGCGGTCCGGCGGATCGACGCCCCCTACGTCCTGATGGTCGACGGCGACGCCACCTACGACCCCGCCGACGCGCCGGCGATGCTCGAACCGCTCGTCGAGGGCCGCGCCGAGCACGTCATCGGGAACCGCTTCGCCGACATGCACGACGGGGCGATGACCCGACTCAACGCGGTCGGTAACCGGATTATCAACGGCGCGTTCTCGACGATCCACGGCCGGGACTTCGGCGACATCCTCAGCGGCTACCGGGCGTTCACTCGACAGTCGATCGAGCGGATGGAGCTGGAGTCCAACGGGTTCACCATCGAGACCGAGATGGCCGTCGAGTGCGTGAAACACCGCATCCCGACGGCGGTCGTCCCGGTCAGCTACCGGCCCCGCCCCGGAGCCTCGGAGACCAACCTCCACCCGATCCGCGACGGCGGCCGGATCATCGTCTCGCTGTACAGCCTCGCGAAGACCAACAACCCACTGTTCTACTTCGGCAGCGTCGGGGTCGCGAGCGTGCTCGCGGGCGCGGCGGTCGCGGCGTACGTCGCCTACGAGTACTTCGTCGTCGGTATCAGCCACGACGCGCTCGCGGTCGTCGGCTCGGCCGGCATCCTGCTGGGCGCCCAGCTACTCATGTTCGCGGTCCTCTCGGACATGATCGTGGCGGTCAACCGCGAGCAGACCCGGCGGCTCGAAGAACTCAGCGACCGGCTCGCCGCCGCCGGCTCCGCCCGCGACCGGGGTCGCGGCGCGGACGCGCCCGGATCGGCCGGGGCCGCCGAGGGAAGCGAGAGCGGCCGGGACGCCGACGACGCGCCGGGCCGGGAGCGCGAGGAGCGCGTCCACTAGAAGGGGACGAACGACCGCAGTCGGCCGAGCAGGCCCGTCCGGTTGCTCTCCCGGGCCTGCTCGAAGACGGGGTGAAGCGCGTTCAGCAGGTCCTGTTCGTTCTCGAAGTGCTCCGCGTTCGCCCGGTCGAGGGCCGTCGCCACCGTTATCGTGCTGCCGGAGGCGTTGTAGGGGACCTCCTCGTCCCCGACCGCGGTCCGCACGGCGCCCGCGTCCGCCGGGAAGTCGATCTCCGCCGAGTCGAGTCTGGCGTCCAGCGCTGCGATCCCGAACGCGACGGTGTCGGGCTCGTCGTCGAGGTCGTCGTCCGCGGGTGGCCGCACGCTCATTGCCTTCGAGTACGACGGAGCGGTTGAAAAGGCTACGCCTCCACCGACGCCCGCGAGTCCCGGCCGGTCCCGCGTCACAACCCCTTTGCCGGCGCGCGGCCTCCGGTCGAACGATGACGGAGTACACGACGGTCTCCATCCCGAAGGACCTCGCCGACCGGGTCGAAGAGACGATCGAGGGGACGAGCTTCTCCTCGACGAGCGACCTCGTCAGGTTCCTCCTGCGGAGCATCGTCATCCAACACCAGAAGGCCGGCGGCCTCAGCGAGGCCGAGTTCGAGGAGATCGCCGACCAGTTGCACGACCTGGGGTACCTGGAGTAGCTAGTCGACCCGCTCGACCGGCGGGACCGCCGACAGCACGTCCAGTTCGAGCCGGTCGCCGGTCCGGCCGAACGGTACCACCTCCTCCCAGGGCGGCACCGCGAGGAAGACCACCTCGTGGAGGTCGTCGGTCCGCTTGACCGCCAGCCGGCCGTCCGGGTGGGAGACGAACCGCCCCTGGGTGGGCGGGCTCGCGAGGTCCATCCCGAAGACGGCCTGCACGGAGTTCCCGGCGTCCGGGAGATAGAAGTGGTTGAACACGGGCGCGTCGGGATCGACCCCCGCGAGGTCGCCGTCCAGTCGCTCGGCCGGCGTGACCGTGAGTCCGATAGTCACCGAGGACGGCTCCCGGTCGCGGGCGAACCCCAGCAGCGCCTCGACTAGCCCGCTCGTGATGTAGACCACGCTGTTCCCAAGGGGCGCCGCGGCAATAAATCGGCGGCCGGCCTCTCCGTGCGGCCCGCGCGGGGACGGCCGCGGCGCGACCGTCGATCCCGGACCGTCCTCCGCGGCGGCCGCATCGGCCGGCGACTCAGGCGACGAGGTCCCGGATCGCCTCCGCGTAGAGCCGCGGCGCCCGTCACGCCCTCGCCGTGACCGACGAGGACCCGTTCGGCGGCGCGGTCGCCGAGGTCCCGGGGGGGCGTGAACCGGACCATGGGGTGGACGCCGATCTGCTCGCCGCCAGTCAGGAAGTACGGCGCGGTGCCCAGCGACTCCGGGACGACGAGCGTTCCTTCCTCGGGGTGATAGAGGGACGCCTCCCGCCAGACGGGGGTGTCGATCAGCTTGTGGACCGCGTAGTCGGTCGATCCGACCGTGTTCCCCAGCGTCTCGACGGGGGCGTCCACCTCGGAGTCGACGCCCCGCATCCAGGCCGGGCGGTGGACGGCGACGCCGTGGCGGCGAGCGATGGCGCCGGCGTCGCGGGTGTGCCGATCGAGCAGGACGACCGCGCCGGCCACCTCCCCGTGGTCGGCCAGCAGGTCGTCCAGGCCGTCGGCGTCGACCGGGTCGATCACCCACACGTCGTCGCCGTCGACGAGCGCGTGGCTGGCCCGCTGCATCCGTTCCTCGGGGTAGGCTATCCAGCCGACCCCGCCGTCGAAGCGGTCGATCTCGCGCAGCGCCGTCGCGCCGGAGCCTTTCATCGGCATACTCGAACCGAGGGACGCGAGGCATAAACCCGCACCGCTCGCTTCGCCCCCCGAGACCGCGCCCCTGTGACGGGTCCGCCGGCGGTCCCCAGGGGGGCCGTCGACCCTCCCTGGGGTCGACCCGGGACCGTCGGGCGAGGAGGCCGACGCCGGATCCGCTCCGGGGACCGGGTTTTTGTCCGCCGGCCGCGAACGCGTCCCATGCTCACTGCCCTGGAGTGGCTCGCCCTCGAGGTCAAGTACCTGGACCCGGCCCGGGAGTTCTACGAGACCCATCTCGACCTCCCGGTGGCGCGCGAGGGGGACGCCGAGGTGGCGTTCGCGGCCGGGGACACCGACCTCGTGCTCCGCCGTCCCGGTCCGGTCCCCCGGGGCGGTCTCCACGTCCACTACGCGCTGTCGACGCCGGCCGACCGCTACGAGGCGTGGTGGGAGCGCCTGGAGCCCCACTTCGACCTCACCGAACACCGGTTCGGCGACGCCCGGTCGCTGTACTTCTACGACAGCGAGGGCAACTGCGTCGAGATCGGTCAGTCGGAGCGCGACGGCGCGGACGTCACCGGCGTCTTCGAGGTCGTCCTCGAGGTGGAGGCGCTGGACCCCGCCGAGGCGTTCTACACCGCGCTGGGGCTGGACGTCGTCGACCGCGGGGACGACCGCCGGCGGATCCGGCTGACCGCGGGCGCGTTCGACCTCGAACTCTGGGAGCCCCAACTCGGGCTGGCGGACGCCCGCGGCGGCGTCCACGCCGACCTCGGGCGACCCCGACGGCCACTACCTCACCTTCCTGTAGCCGGGGCGTTCGGACAGCGTTTTGGGCACCCGGAGCCGACCTGCCGTCCATGGCCGGCGACGCTACCGACACCGACTGCGACCGCGAGCACGACTACCGGCGCGTCGACGTCGAGGACCTCCCCGACGCCCCCAACCCGACCCGCCGCAAGAAGGAGGTCGACGAGGCGGTGGGCGCGACGGAGTTCGGGTTCAACCTGCTGGTCGCCGACCCCGGCGAGCGGCTCCCATGGGGGTACCACCGCCACCCCGACCACGAGGAACTGTTCTACGTCCTCTCGGGGACGGTCCGGTTCGAGACCGCCGACGGCACGGTCGAGGTCGGCGAGGGGGAGGCCTTTTTCGTCCCCCGGGGCGCGCCCAACCGCGGCGAGGCCGTCGGCGACGAACCTGCACGCGTCGTCGCCGCCGGAGCGCCCAAGGACGCCGACCGTGCCGTCGTCGAGGAAGAGTGCCCCGAGTGCGGCGCGGCGACCGACCGCGAGTACGAGGTCGTCGAGGCCGACGGCGAGCGGGCCTACCGGCTGACCTGCGCGGGGTGCGGCGCCGAGGTCGACGTGCTCACCGCCGGCCCTTAGAGCCGGTCGGTATCGATCTCCACCCCGGGCGGGGAGACCACGAGGAACTGCCGGAAGTGAACGAGCTGTCCGCCCATGTCCCGGATCTCGCGGGCGAACCCCGACGCGAGTTCGTTCAGGTCGCCCTCGACGGCGAGCACGAGCACCGCTCCGTCCTCGATCAGGTCGATCCACTCCCCGGGGGGCGTGGCGCCGTCGAGCACCCCGAGGACGACCTCGCCGTCGCCGTCTCCCTGCCGGTCGATCTCTCGCTCGACCGACTGGAGGTCGAGTTCGAACTCGCCCATACGCCTCCCTGCGCGCAGGACCACAAAAATACCCCGCTCGGCGGCCCGCGCGGTCGCCGCGCCGACTCGCGTCCGCTTACTCGCGCTTGACGCCGGGGTTGGTCACGGCGCCGTTGGCCGCCGAGTCGAACGCGAGGCCGTACTTCGCGAGCACGCCGCCGGCGTAGGCCGGCTCCGGCCGCTCCCAGTCGACCAGCCGGTCGTCGAGGTCGACGCCGTCGACCTCCAGGGTGCGGTCGGGGACGTCGACGCGGACCGTGTCGCCGTCCTCGAGGCCCGCGAGCGGGCCGCCGACGAACGCCTCGGGGGCGACGTGGCCGATCATCGGGCCGCGGGTCGCCCCGGAGAAGCGCCCGTCGGTGATCAGCGCCACGTCGTCCTCGTGGCCCTGGCCGACGACGGCGGCGGTCACTCCGAGCATCTCGCGCATGCCGGGGCCGCCGCGGGGCCCCTCGTTGCGGATGACGATGACGTCGCCGGACTCGATGCCTCCCTCCTGGACGTAGGCCATGGCGTCCTCCTCGTTCTCGAAGACGCGGGCGGGCCCCTCGTGGTGGAGCGTGTCGTCGCCGGTCACCTTTAGGACGGCGCCGTCGGGCGCGAGGTTGCCCGTGAGGATCTTGATCGCGCCCTCCTCGTGGATCGGGTCGTCCGTCGAGTAGAGGAAGTCGACGTCGATCTCGTCGTCGGGCGGGATCTCGCCCTCCGCTTCGAGGCGGTCGAGTTCCTCGGCGACGGTGCGACCGGTGACCGTCAGTGCGTCGCCGTGGAAGTGGCCGGCCTCCAGCAGGCGGCGGATCACGACCGGGACGCCGCCGACCTCGTGGAGGTCGTTCATCACGCGCTCGCCGCCGGGCTGGAGGTCGGCGATCTTCGGCGTGCGCCGGGAGATCTCGTCGAACTCCTCGATCGAGAGGGCGACCCCCGCCTCGGCGGCCAGCGCCAGCAGGTGAAGCACGGCGTTGGTCGATCCGCCGACGGCCACCTGCAGCGCGACGGCGTTCTCGAAGGACTCCTTGGTGAGGTAGTCGGAGGGCGAGCGGCCCTCCTCGACGACCTCGACGGCGAGTTCGCCGGCCCGGCGGGCCTCCGCGTAGCGGGACTCGTCCTCCGCGGGCGGGGAGGCGCTGCCCAGCGGCGCGAACCCGAGCGCCTCGCTGATCGAGGCCATCGTGTTGGCGGTGAACATCCCGCCGCAGGAGCCCGCGCCGGGGCAGGCGTTGCGCTCGAGGTCGTCGAGTTCGTCCTCGCTCATCTCGCCCTGGGAGACGGCGCCGACCCCCTCGAAGACGTTCTGGATGGTCACCTCCCGGCCCTCGTGCTCGCCGGGCATGATCGATCCCCCGTAGAGGAACACGGTCGGGAGGTCCGTCCGGATGGCGGCCATCATCATGCCGGGGAGGTTCTTGTCGCAGCCCGCGACGGTGACGAGGCCGTCCATGCGCTCGCCGAACGCGACGAGTTCGACGGAGTCGGCGATCACCTCCCGGGAGATCAGCGAGGCCTTCATCCCCTCGGTGCCCATCGAGATGGCGTCGGAGATGGTGATCGTCCCGAACTCGATGGGCATGCCGCCGGCCGCGTCGATCCCCTCGTAGGCCGACTCGGCGACGTCGTCGAGGTGGACGTTGCAGGGCGTGATGTCGGCCGCCGGGTTGGCGATGCCGACCATCGGCGAGGAGAGGTCCTCGTCGTCGTACCCCATCGCCCGGAACATCGCCCGGTGGGGGGCGCGCTCGGCACCCTCCGTCACCTCCCGGCTGCGCAGGTTCTCGGGCTTGCCGCCGCTCTCACCGTCCTCCGGCCGCGGCTGCTGCTGGCTCATACTCGATCCATCGACCGCGCGGACTTAACGTCCTCGGGCGGCGGCGGAGCGCACCGGTCGGCACCGGCGCCTCCGTCGTACCGGTACGCCGCCGAGCGGACTCGCCGGGGCGAGCCGGGTTCGATCCGGTCGGCGTCGGCGCTTGCCGGGTCGCCGCTCCCCGCCTCGCGTCGCCCGGAGCGAAGCGACGTGGAGGCGGGGGTTGGAACAAAGGGCGTATTAGGCCGCGCAGTCGGGCGATTCCCTCTGACCGGTTCGAAACCGGATAGGTGCGGAATTCGCCAGCAGGGGTAGGTTTATGTGCGTCGTGTTGCTTGGGACGGATACAATGTCCCACGACACCGAGGGCGCGTCGGCTTCGCCGGCGGGTCGAGTTCTCCCAGGGCACGTTGAGTACTAAATCCGAGTTTGACACTGCTCGGATCTTCGATACGACGCTGCGAGACGGCGAGCAGTCGCCGCGGACTTCGTTCTCGTACGACGACAAGCGCGAGATAGCCGCGCTGCTGGACGAGATGAACGTCCACGTCATCGAGGCGGGGTTCCCGGTTAACTCCGACGCGGAGTTCGCCGCCGTCCGAGACATCGCGGAGAGCACGGACACGACGGTCTGCGGGCTGGCCCGCGTGGTCGAGAAGGACGTGGAGGCTGCGCTCGACTCGGGCGTGGAGATGGTCCACGTCTTCGCCTCGACCAGCGACGTCCAGCTCGAGGACTCGATGCACGCCACCCGCGAGGAGGTCGTCGAGCGGTCCGTCGAGGCCGTCGAGCGCGTCAACGAGGCGGGGGCGACGGTGATGTTCTCCCCGATGGACGCCACCCGGACCGACACCGACTACCTCGTCGAGGTCGTCGAGGCCGTCTCCGAGGCGGGCGTCGACTGGATCAACATCCCCGACACCTGCGGCGTGGGGACGCCGACCCGGTTCGCGGAGCTGACGAGCCTGGTCTGTTCGCACACCGACGCGCAGGTCGACGTCCACACCCACGACGACTTCGGCCTGGCGAGCGCGAACGCGCTCTCGGGCTACGAGGCCGGCGCCGCGCAGGCGCAGGTCTCGGTCAACGGCATCGGCGAGCGCGCCGGCAACGCCGCGCTCGAGGAGGTCGTCATGGGCGTCGAGAGCCTCTACGGCGTGGACACGGGCATCGACACGACGCGCATCACCGAACTGGCGCGGCTCGTCGAGGAGAAAAGCGGGATGCCGATCCCGGCGAACAAGCCGGTCGTCGGCGAGAACGCCTTCTCCCACGAGTCGGGCATCCACGCCGCCGGCGTCATCGAGAACGCCGCCACCTTCGAGCCCGGCGTCATGACCCCCGAGATGGTCGGCGCCGAGCGCCAACTGGTGCTCGGGAAGCACACGGGCACCCACTCGGTCCGCGAACGCCTGCAGGAGGTCGGCTACGACCCGACCGACGAGCAGGTACGGGCCGTGACCCGAAAGGTGAAAGACCACGGCGCGGAGAAGCAGCGCGTCGACGACGAGACGCTCGTGCGGTTCGCAGAGGAGGTCGGCGTCGGATCCAAGCGCGCGACGGAGGGACGGGTCTGATGTCGACGCCCGCGGTTCGCCCCGACCGACAGCACCAGCGCAAGCGCCGGCACCGCCGCCGTCGGCCGGGCGACCGTCCGCGGGGGCGAGAGCGGGGTGCCGAAACTTGCCCGACGAGTAACCCTTATAACCGCGGGCGCGAACGGACTGGCAATGACGCTCCCGACCCCGCTCGCACGCGGCGCGCGGACGACGAGCGTCGCGTCCGTTATCGTAGGGGCCTAGCCCCTACTCCACTCTCCTCACCGCCGGCCGACGCATCGCGGTCCGACCCACCAGCGACTACCAGACAATGAGCGAGCCCGCAAGTCCAACGTATCCAGACGAAGACGAAGCCACCGAGGAAGCAGCATCGAGCGACCGATCGACCGAGAGCCAGCCGACCACCGGCGCGGAGGCGACCGTCGCGGCCCTGGAGGCCGCCGGCGTGGAGCACGTCTTCGGCGTCCAGGGCGGGGCGATCATGCCCGTCTACGACGCCCTCTACGACTCGGACGTGACCCACGTCACGATGGCCCACGAGCAGGGCGCGGCCCACGCCGCCGACGCCTACGGGCAGGTCACCGGCGAGCCCGGGGTCTGCATGGCCACGTCGGGGCCGGGGGCGACGAACCTCGTCACCGGCATCGCCGACGCCAACATGGACTCCGATCCGCTGGTGGCGCTGACCGGGCAGGTGCCGACCGACTTCGTCGGCAACGACGCCTTCCAGGAGACCGACACCATCGGCATCACCCGCCCGATCACGAAGACCAACTACTTCGCCAGCGACTCCGACACGGTCGGTGACACCGTCAGCGAGGCGTTCTCGCTGGCGCGCACCGGACGCCAGGGGCCGACGCTGGTCGACCTCCCGAAGGACGTCTCCAACGGCGAAACCGACGCCGGCGTCGCCGAACCCGACGAGGAGGAAGCGCCGCCCGCCGCCGAACCGGCCGCCGTCGAGGTGGCCGCCGAGGCCGTCGCGGAGGCCGAGCGGCCGCTGATCCTCTCGGGCGGCGGCGTGACGAAAGGCGAGGCCAGCGAGGAGGTCCGGGCGTTCGCCACGGAGTACGGCATCCCCGTCGCCACCACGATGCCCGGCATCGGGACCTTCCCCGAGGACCACGAGCTCTGTCTCTCGTGGGCGGGCATGCACGGGACGGGCTACGCCAACATGGCCATCTCGCACACCGACTGCCTGATCGCGGTCGGGACCCGCTTCGACGACCGGCTGACCGGCGGCGTCGAGACCTTCGCGCCGGGCGCGAAGGTCGTCCACGTCGACATCGACCCGGCCGAGATCAGCAAGAACGTCCACGCCGACTACCCGCTGATCGGCGACGCGGCGACGGTGCTCGAACAGCTCGACGAGGCCATGCCCGCGGCGCCCGACGCCGAGGCCTGGCGCGGGCGCTGTCAGGACTGGAAACGGGAGTACCCGCTGACCTACGATACGCCGGACGACGAGCCGCTGAAGCCCCAGTTCGTCGTCGAGGCGCTCGACGAGATGACCGACGACGACGCCATCGTCACGACCGGGGTCGGGCAACACCAGATGTGGGCCGCGCAGTTCTGGACCTACACGGAGCCCCGCACGTACGTCTCCTCGCACGGCCTCGGGACGATGGGCTACGGGCTGCCCGCCGCGATCGGCGCGAAGGTCGCCGCTCCCGACCGCGAGGTGGTCTGCTTCGACGGCGACGGCAGCTTCCTGATGACGATGCAGGGGCTGTCGGTCGCGGTCCGCGACAGCCTCGACATCACGGTCGTCGTGCTCAACAACCGGGCGATCGGTATGGTCCGGCAGTGGCAGGACGCCTTCTTCGAGGGCCGGCGGATGGCCTCGGAGTACCCCTGGATCCCGGACTTCGAGACGCTCGCGGAGGCGTTCGGCGCCCGCGGGTTCACGCTCCGGGAGTACGACGACGTCGCCAACGTCCTGGAGGAGGCCATGGAGTACGACGGTCCCAGCGTCGTCGACGCGCACATCGACCCCGCGGAGAACGTCTACCCGATGGTTCCCAGCGGCGGCGACAACGCGCGGTTCGCCCTCTCGGAGGACCAGCTATGAGCCAGGGGAGCGAGGGCCCCGCGCCCGTCGGCCCCGGCCCCGACCAGCGGGAGATGCCGGCCGGTCGGCGGTCCAGCCAGGGGATCCGCGTCGACCCCCAGGTCGAGGCGACCCACGAGTCCCGCCGGACGGTGCTGTCGGCGCTGGTCTACCACGAACCGGGCGTGCTCGCGGAGGTCTCGGGGCTGGTGAGCCGCCGGCAGTTCAACATCGAGTCGCTGACGGTCGGCTCGACGACCAACCCCGAGACGGCCCGGATCACGCTCGTCATCGAGGAGCCCGAACCCGGCGTCCGGCAGGTCGAGCGCCAGCTCGAGAAGCTCCAGCCGGTCATCTCGGTGCGGGAACTCGGCGACGACGCGGTCCGGCGGGAACTGGTCGTGCTGAAGGTCCACGGCGACAACCCCGACGAGGTCAACGCCATCACCCGGATGTACGACGGGACGACCCTCGACGCCGGCCCCCGGACGATCACCGTTCAGATCACCGGCGACGAGCAGAAGATCGACGACGCCATCGACGCGTTCCGGCAGTTCGACATCCGGGAGCTCGCCCGGACGGGCCAGACGGCGCTGTCGCGGGGCGACGAGTGGACGACAGACGCGGAGGAGGAGCGCTACGAACAGATGCGACAGGAGCAGGCAGCTACCGACGACGATGACTGACACCGACACCACCATCTACTACGACGAGGACGCGGAGCACAGCCACATCGCCGACGAGACCGTAGCCGTCCTCGGCTACGGGAGCCAGGGCCACGCCCACGCCCAGAACCTCGCGGACAGCGGGGTCGACGTGATCGTCGGGCTGCGCGAGGGGTCGTCCTCGCGCGGGGCCGCCCGCGAGGACGGTCTCGAGGTCCGGACGCCCGTCGAGGCGGCGGCCGACGCCGACGTCGTCTCGGTGCTCGTCCCCGACACCGTCCAGCCGGCGGTCTACGAGGACATCCGGGACGAACTGGAGGCCGGCGACACGCTGCAGTTCGCCCACGGGTTCAACATCCACTACGACCAGATCGAACCCCCCGAGGACGTCGACGTGACGATGATCGCGCCGAAGACGCCCGGTCACCTCCTGCGGCGCAACTTCGAGAACGATCAGGGCACGCCGGGCCTGCTGGCGGTCTACCGGGACGCCACGGGCACCGCCAAGGAGGAGGCGCTGGCGTACGCGAAGGCCATCGGCTGCACCCGCGCGGGCGTCGTCGAGACGACGTTCCGCGAGGAGACCGAGACCGACCTCTTCGGCGAGCAGGCCGTGCTCTGCGGCGGCGTCACGGAACTCATCAAGGCCGGCTACGAGACGCTCGTCGACGCCGGCTACAGCCCGGAGATGGCGTACTTCGAGTGCCTCAACGAGATGAAGCTCATCGTCGACCTGATGTACGAGGGCGGGCTCGGCGAGATGTGGGACTCCGTGAGCGACACCGCCGAGTACGGCGGGCTCACACGCGGCGAGGTCGTCGTCGACGATCACGCCCGCGAGAACATGGAGGAGATCCTCGAGGGCGTCCAGAACGGCACGTTCGCCCGCGAGTGGATCACCGAGAACCAGGCGGGCCGGCCGTCCTATGGGCAGCTGCGCCACGCCGAGAAGAACCACGAGATCGAGGCCGTCGGCGAGGACCTCCGCGCGCTGTTCTCGTGGGGAGCGGACGAACAGGAACAGGAGCCCGAACGCGAGGAAGCGAGGACGAACGCGGACGATTGACATGACAGACACGAACGACCCCGACCCCGAAGCCCCGGCGCGACACGAATCGACGGCAGCCGACGAGCAGGAGCGGTATCGCCCGACCCTGGCCGACCTGAGCCACAGCAACCCCCGGACCGGCGAGCGGTTCGGCGAGGCCATGGTCTACCGCCGCGGGCCCGCGGTGGCCGCCGACGGCGGCGCGGCCGGGGCCACACCCGAAGACGGCGAGCCGGAACCGGCTGCGGACGCCGAGAGCGAGCCCGAAACCGAGAGCGACGCCGGGACCTCGCGGGACCTCCGCGACGTCGACCACACTCCGCCCCGCGACGCCGAGGGCGCGAACCGCGTCCACGAGCGCGGCGGCGAGGGGCGCACGGAGAACGTATGAGCGAGGGGACGCTCTACGACAAGGTCTGGGACCGCCACAAAGTGCGGACCCTGCCCAACGGCCAGGACCAGCTGTTCGTCGGCCTCCACCTCATCCACGAGGTGACCAGCCCGCAGGCGTTCGGCATGCTCCGCGAGCGCGACCTGGAGGTCGCGCGTCCGGACCTCACCCACGCGACGGTCGACCACATCGTCCCGACCGACGACCAGTCCCGCCCCTACGCCGACGACGCGGCCGAGGAGATGATGGCCGAACTCGAGGAGAACGTCCGCGACGCGGGCATCGAGTTCGAGCACCCCGGGACGGACGATCAGGGGATCGTCCACGTCATCGGGCCGGAGCAGGGGATCACCCAGCCCGGAAAGACGATCGTCTGCGGGGACTCCCACACCTCGACTCACGGCGCGTTCGGCGCGCTCGCGTTCGGGATCGGCACCTCCCAGATCCGGGACGTGCTGGCGACCCAGACGGTCGCCATGGAGAAACAGAAGGTCCGGCGCATCGAGGTCACCGGGGAACTCGGCGAGGACGTCGCCGCCAAGGACGTGATCCTGACGATCATCCGCCGGCTGGGTACCGACGGCGGCGTCGGCTACGTCTACGAGTACGCCGACGAGGCCGTCGAGTCGCTCGGCATGGAGGGGCGGATGTCGATCTGTAACATGTCCATCGAGGGCGGCGCCCGCGCGGGCTACGTCAACCCCGACGAGACCACCTACGAATGGCTCCGCGAGACGGACGAGTTCCGCGACGACCCCGAGCGGTTCGAGCGCATGAAGGAGTACTGGGAGTCGATTCGCTCGGACGAGGACGCCGAGTACGACGACGTCGTCACCATCGACGGGTCGGCCATCGAGCCGGTCGTCACGTGGGGGACCACGCCCGGCCAGGGCATCGGCGTCACCGAGCCCGTCCCCGACCCCGAGGAGCTCCCGGAGGACAAGCGCGACACCGCCCGACGCGCCCAGGAGCACATGCGCGTCGAGCCCGGCGAGACGATGGAAGGCTACGACGTCGACGTCGCCTTCCTCGGCTCGTGTACGAACGCCCGGCTGCCCGACCTGCGGGCCGCGGCGCGGATCGTCGAGGGCCGCGAGGTCCACGACGACGTCCGGGGGCTGGTCGTCCCCGGCAGCCAGCGGGTGAAAGCCGCCGCCGAGGCGGAGGGGATAGACGAGGTGTTCCGCGAGGCCGGCTTCGAGTGGCGCGGCGCGGGCTGCTCGATGTGTCTGGGCATGAACGAGGACCAGCTGGTCGGCGACGAGGCCTGCGCGAGTTCCTCGAACCGGAACTTCGTCGGCCGGCAGGGGAGCAAGGACGGTCGGACGGTCCTGATGAGTCCGAAGATGGTCGCCGCGGCGGCGGTCACCGGCGAGGTGACCGACGTGCGCGACCTGCCCGAGTCGGAGGTGGTGAACGCGTGAGCTCCGACGGCGACGGGGAGGGCGCGGCCCCCTCCGTCGAGAGCGTGACCGGGACGGGCATCCCCGTCCGGGGCAACGACATCGACACCGACCAGATCATCCCGGCGCGGTTCATGAAGGTCGTCACCTTCGAGGGACTGGGGGAGTTCGCCTTCTTCGACCAGCGCTACGACGAGGACGACGAGCCGAAAGACCACTCGTTCAACGACGAGCGGTTCCACGGCGCGAACGTCCTGATCGTCAACGCCAACTTCGGCTGTGGCTCCTCCCGAGAGCACGCCCCGCAGGCGCTCAAACGGTGGGGGATCGACGCCGTCGTCGGCGAGTCGTTCGCGGAGATCTTCGCGGGGAACTGCCTCGCGCTGGGGATCCCGACGGTGACGGCCTCGCCCGAGGCGATCGGCGCGCTGCAGGCCCACGTCGAGGAGAATCCGGCCACGCGGATCGAGGTCGACGTCGAACGCGAGACGGTCCGGTACGGCGACACGGCCGTCGACACCCGGGTCGACACCGCCCAGCGAGAGGCGCTCGTCGAGGGCAACTGGGACACGACCACACTGCTCGGGGCGAACCCCGACGAGGTCAAGGAGACCGCCGCGTCGCTCCCCTACGTCGATGGCTGACGGCCACGAGATCGCGGTCGTCCCCGGCGACGGGATCGGCGGCGAGGTGACCCCCGCCGCCGTCCGCGTGCTGGAGGCGCTGGACCTGCCGCTGTCGTTCGTCGAGGCCGACGCCGGCGATCACGTCCTCGAAGCGGAGGGGACGCCCCTGCCCGAGGCGACCGTCGAGACCGTCCGCGGGGCCGACGCGACGCTGTTCGGCGCCGCCGGGGAGACCGCCGCCGACGTGATCCTCCCGCTCCGGGAGGCGGTCGGGAGCTTCGCCAACGTCCGCCCGGCCCGGACCTACCCGGGGGTGGACGCGGTCGCCCCCGAGACGGACCTCGTGTTCGTCCGGGAGAACACCGAGGGCGTCTATGCGGGGATCGAAGACGAGATCGCCGACGGCGTCACCACCTGCACGCGCGTGATCACGGAGGCGGCCTCCCGGCGGATCGCGGAGTTCGGCTTCGACTACGCCGCCGAGCACGGCTACGACGTCACCGTCGCGCACAAGTCCAACGTGATGCGCGTGACCGACGGGCGGTTCCTCGAGTCGGTCCGCGCGGTCGCCGACGAGCGCGGCGCCGACCACGAGGAGGCGTTGATGGACGCCCTCGCGATGCACCTCGTGATGCGCCCCGAGGAGTACGGGGTCGTGATCTGCCCGAACCTCGCCGGGGACGTCCTCTCCGATCTCGCGGCGGGGCTGGTCGGGGGCCTGGGCCTGCTGCCCAGCGCCAACGTGGGCAGGGAGAACGGGCTGTTCGAACCCGTCCACGGGTCGGCGCCGGACATCGCCGGCGAGGGCGTCGCCAACCCGACGGCGGCGGTCCTCAGCGCGGCGCTCATGCTCGACCACCTCGGCCACGGCGACGACGCCGATCGCGTCCGCGCGGCGACCGAGGCCGTCCTCGACGACGGCCCCCGGACGCCCGACCTCGGCGGGTCGGCCACGACCGAGGACGTCACCGCGGCGATCGTCGAGGAGCTGTAACCTTCCTCTCGTCCGCGACGGGTGCCGTTCTCGCGGCGGCGGAGTCGCCGAGCGGCGACGCTCTCCGGGTGTGGCGCTCCGGCGGACACGGATCCGGGACCGGGACGTCGGTCACGCGCAGAGAGGGACGCGAGAACTCCCAACGGCGCTACGCTCGCTGGGCGAGTGCCGGCGCCCTCACACTCACACTCACTCGTCGCGCTCGCCGTGCTGGGCCGCCTCTCGGACCTCGTCCCAGCGGCCGTTGTCCTCGAGGTGTTGCTGGAGGCGATCGGTGTACTCCGCGACGAGCGACTCGGCGGCGGCCATCTTCGAATCGTCGAACGACGACCCGCTGCCGCCCACGCCGAGGGCGTCCTTGATCGACCCGAGGACGCCGCCACCGCTACTACCGCCGTCGCTTCCCCCCTGCCCGCCGCCCGGGGCGCCGCGGGGCCCCTCCTCGGCGATGCGTTCGAGTTCGGGCGCGACGGATGGGAGTTTTTCCGTGTTGCCGACCAGGCGCGCCCGGTCGGGGTCGCCGGGGTGTTCGATCTCGAACTCGGTGGCAGTCATGATCAGCCCCCACTCCTGCCGGGAGAACTGCGAGGCCTCGACGCGGTCCTCGAACTCCCGGTCGGCGGCCATGCGCGCCCCCACGATGCGGTCGGTCCAGTCTCCTGCCATACCCCCTGTTCGGCGGCGGCGGAGTTAAATCACTCCCGGGGTCAGTCGGTCACGGACCGGCGCTGGAGTCCGCCTCAGAAGTCCGGCAGGTCGTCGGGCGGGTCGTAGTCGGCCTCCCAGTCGATGTACTCCTCTTTGAGCACCTCGCAGACGATCTGCCCGAGTTCCGTGAGCCCGGCGTTGATGGAGGAGACGGTCCCCCAGGAGTCGAGTTCGGGGTGGATGTCCCGCTGGCGCCAGTCCTCGGGGAGGCCGGGGGCGTGGTACCCCACGCGGTCGGCGAAGTCGTCCCAGAAAAGATCGTAGCGGTCGATCAATTCGAGGTCGAGGACGATCTCCCAGTCCTCCCCGTCCATGTCGGTGCTGGCGGCCCACTCGTCGAACGCCCGCTCCCAGGCGCCCTCCCGGAGGAACTCCTCCAGTTCCTCGCGGCGGTACTCGTCGCCCGCCACGTCGGCGTCCTCGTACTCGTCGGGGTCGAGGTCGGGTTCGAGCGTCGGCGGGTCGGGCGCTTCGGCGTCGAGGCTCATGCCCGGTCGTTGGTCACCCGGGGATAAAACGGGGGCGG
>PXRR01000012.1:74232-76402 GCA_003021975.1 Halobacteriales archaeon QS_5_70_17
AGGTCACCAGCCCGCCGACGGTCCGCTCCCCGTCCGGGACCGCGAGGTCGCGGCCGGGGAGCAGGTGCCACCAGACCGCGGCGACGAGCGCGGTCGCCGCCGCGAGGGCAGTCCAGCCGGCGGTCGGACCCGCGCCCGCGAGAGCGAGCCCGACCGCGAGAGTGCCGTAGCCGACGCCGGCCAGCAGGCCGGCGACCGCGACCCGGAACCGCCGGGCGTTCGCCGCGAGCGCCGCCCGGTTGCGCCGGATCGCGGCGGCCTGCGCGGCAAGCACTCGCCGGAGGTGCTCGGCGGGGGCGGGCGGCGACTCCTCGCTCAGTTCCTCGCCTACCGCCGGTCCGAGGCCGGGGACGAACCGGCTCCCGAGGTAGGTCACCGCGCTGGCGACGGTGCAGGTCAGCAGTCCGAGCGCCGCGAGGCCGGCGGCGACCGCCGCCGGACGGTTCACCGGGGGGAGCGACCCCGCGAGCGAGGCGGCGACTCCGGCCGCCGAGGCCAGCGCCGTCAGCAGGGCCGCGACCAGTCGGAGCAGCGAGACGGCGCGGTCG
Source organism: Halobacteriales archaeon QS_5_70_17 (assembly GCA_003021975.1). Lineage (GTDB taxonomy): Archaea > Halobacteriota > Halobacteria > Halobacteriales > Haloarculaceae > Halomarina. Next base: position 74,781 of record PXRR01000012.1, read on the forward strand.
TCGATCTCGCGGAGCGTCTCGACCTGCGCGTCGATCACCCGGCGGAGGCGGTCGGCCGCGTCGCGGTAGGTCGCCGCGTCGCCGGACCCGTCGACGCCGCCGGCCGTGCGCTTCCCGACTTCCTGTCCCCGGTCGCGCCGCTGGTCGTCGGAGCCGACGCCGCCTCCGCCTTCACTTTCGCGCTCGCCGTCGCCGCGGTCGCTCATCCGTCCGCACCGTCGCGCCCGGGGACCTTCAGGCTCAGGCTCAGGCTCAGGCTCAGGCTGTTCGGGCCCCGGTCACGCCCGGCGGGCGACGACCGCGAGGTGGTCGTCGTGGAACGGCTCCAGGCGCTCGGTCGCGATCACCTCGTAGCCGTTCAGGGCGTCGAGAAACGACTCGAAGACGCGCTCGGGTTCGGCGGTGACGTCCTCCGAGCGGGCCTTCACGGCCGCGAGCAGGCGGCCCCCCTCCCGGAGGAACCGCCGGTTGGCGGTCGCGACGCGGGCCTGCCCGCGCGTGGCGACGTCCTGAATCACGACGTCGACCGGTTCGACGACGTGGGCGTACGTCTCCGGCTGGCGGGCGTCCTTCAGGAGCGGAAAGAGGTTTCCGCGGGCCTCGGCGACCTCGACGAGGTCGCGGGCGGGCCGGGGTGCGAACTCGACGGCGTAGGTCGGCCCGGCGAAGTCGGCGACGTGGCTGACGGTCGTCCCCGACGCGGCTCCCAGGTAGAGCGCGCGCTGGCCTCCCTCCAGTCCCGTCGGGAGCCCCTTCTCCAGCGTCGCGCCCAGCTTCGACCGGCCGGCGTCCCACAGCCGGTAGTCGCCGTCGGTCGGCTCGCCGTAGACCGGCGGGCCGCGGGTGGCCAGCCGCCGGGTATCGCCCTCGAAGGCGCGGCGCTCGACGCCCTCGGGGAGCGCGGCGTCCCGGGCGCTCACGCGCCGTCACCTCCGTCGGCGGCCCCAGTTCGGCCTCCAGTTCCGGGCGCCGGTCGCCGGCGTAGTGGTCCACCCGCGCCGCGATAGTGAGCTTCCCGGCGAGCGCGCGCGCCGCCGATCCCCTGTGGTCGGGATCGGTGCCGGAGACGTACTCGTGGACGTAGATGACGCCGTGCTTCGGAGAGGGGGCGCGTCCGGCGAGGTGGGCGAACAGAGCGTCCTCCGCGCCGAGCACCTGGACGGTCCCGCTCGGCATCCGCGCGAGGTCCTCCAGGCCGCCCGCGAGCGCGATCAGGCGCGCGGCGAGCACCGGCCCCGCGAGCGCGGCGAGGTTCGGCGCCACCTCCGGGGCGGTCCGCTCGACGTGAGCGCGCAGGCGCTCGCTCTCGCGCGCGAGGTCGTCGACCCGCTCGGCGAGCGTGACCAGCCGCCGCCCACCCGGGTCGTCGGGGTCCCGGTCGGCGAGGGCGCGGGCGTAGTCGACGTGGGCGTGGCCGTCGGCGCCGGTCCCTCCGCCGTCTTCGCCCCGGTCGCCCGCGTCGATCCCCCGGCTGCCGCCCCACTCGGCGACTCGCTCCGCGAGTTCGTTGGCGACGCGCTCGGTGTCGTCCATGGCCCGGACGGCGTGAATCAACTGCCGATCGTCGGCCCGCTCGCGCTCGTCGACCGCCCGGCGGGTGGCGCGGATCGTAGCCTCGCGGA
>PXRR01000013.1:0-864 GCA_003021975.1 Halobacteriales archaeon QS_5_70_17
GGGAGCGCTCCGGGAGATGGGCGTTCCGGTCACGCTCATCGTCGACAACGCCGCCCGCCGGTACCTCGACGGGGCCGACCACGTGCTCGTCGGGGCCGATTCCATCGCCGCCGACGGGAGCGTGATCAACAAGATCGGCACCTCGGGGCTGGCGGTCAACGCCCGCGAGCGGGGCGTGCCGACGGTGGTCGCCGCCCAGACGATCAAGCTCCACCCCCGGACGATGACCGGCCACACCGTCGAGATCGAGACCCGCGACGAGCGGGAGGTGCTCGGCGCCGACGAGCACGCCGAGATCGGCGACGTCGAGGTCGCCAACCCCGCCTTCGATGTGACGCCGCCGCGGTACGTCGACGCCATCGTCACCGAGAGCGGGCAGTTCCCCCCGGAGAGCATCGTCACGCTGATGCGCGACCTGTTCGGCGACGGGATCGCCGAGCCGTGGCTCGATCCCGAGCAGCGATGACGGCGACGGTCGGGGCGGCCTCCCCGATGCGGGGGCGAACGCAGACGCGGGCGCGGACGCGGACGCACCGACGGATCCGGAGGTGGGGGTGACGGATGCGCGTGCTCTGTGCGGGCCACGTCAACTGGGACGTCACGCTCCGGGTCGACCGCCTGCCCGACCCGGACGGCGAGGTGTCCGTCGAGAAGTGCGTCCAGGCCGGCGGCGGGAGCGCGGCCAACGTTGCCGCGGCGCTGGCCGGGGTCGGCGCCGACGCCGCCGTCTTCCGGTCCGACGGCCCTGGAGTCGATCGACCGCCCCCACCTGACGAGCCAGCAACCGGCGACGGCGGCCGCGCTGACCGATCTCGCACGCGTCGCGGGCGCGGCCGTCAGTTTCGACCCCGGCCGCCGCATCGA